>DATFWO010000150.1:0-2276 GCA_035259205.1 Burkholderiales bacterium
GCTGCCCGTTAGCTTCGACCACTGCGTGGTACACGTGTCTGACTGGGAACGCTCGAACGCATTCTACCGTGACGTGTTGGGCGCCGAACTCGTTCGCCGCCCGCAGGGCTGGGCCTACCGTTTTGGCGCCGCGCAGCTCAACCTGCATGGTCCGGGCTTTCATCCGGCCGAGGTGGCGCGGCTGCCGGTCGCGCCCGGCAACAGCGATCTTTGCTTCCAATGGGACGGGCCGATCGCAGATGCCATCGTCCATCTCGAGCGCTGCCGTGTGCCCATCGACGCCGGGCCGGTCGAGCGCTTCGGCGCAAAGGGCTCCGGCACCAGCGTCTATTTCCGCGACCCCGACGGCTCGCTGTTGGAATTCATTTCGTATCATCGCAAAGTCGGAGATCATGCATGACGACGCTTCATGATCCAAACATCCTCCCTGGCGATCTCCCGGTGCCGCAAGACGACGGCGCCGCGCGCCACCTCACGGGCATGAGGCTGCCTCCCCTGGTGCTTAAGGCGACCGACGGTTCCGAGATCGACCTCTCCAAGCTTTCCGGCCGCACGGTCGTCTACATCTACCCGCGGACTGGGGTACCCGGGCAGCCTCTTCCACAGGGTTGGAACGAGATCCCCGGAGCGCGCGGCTGTACGCCGCAATCGTGCGGTTTCCGCGACCATTTCAGCGAGCTCAAGCGGCTGGGGGTGCTGCGTGTTTTTGGCCTGTCGACCCAGGATACGGGCTACCAGCGCGAAGCGGTCGAGCGCCTGCACCTCCCGTTCCCGGTGCTCTCCGATGAACGGCTCGAATTTGCGCGCGCGATTGATCTGCCAACGTTTCAGGTTACCGGCATGACGCTGCTCAAACGCATGGCCCTTGTCGTCGATGACGGCGTGATCAGCAAAGTGTTCTACCCGGTCTTCCCGCCGGACAAAAACGCCGAAGACGTGATCGCCTGGCTCCGCGACGGAAGTTCAGCGTGAATCCGCTCGCCGCCGCGAACGCGAGCACCTAGGCACCACAACCTGTGACTCTGGGCCCCGCTTGCGGCGGCGAGCGGAGTTAGCTCACTCGCCCAGGTAGGCGCGGGCGGCAGCAAACACGTCGCGAAACATGTCCGGCGTCAGCACCCCGGTGCTCGTGTTGTAACGCGAGCAGTGGTAGCTGACGAAGATACGTAGCCGCCCAATGTCGTGCCATCTACCATGACCGAACGGTGCGGCCGAGCGGCGCTGCTCGAGTGCCACCACGGTGCTCTCGTGCGAAATTCGCCCGAGCGTTACGATGGCGCGGAGATTTTGCATCTCGCCGATGGTGGCTTTGAGAAAAGCGCGGCAGGTCTCGATTTCCGCGGGTGTGGGCTTGTTCTCGGGCGGCACACAGCGCACCGCGTTGGTGATGCGAGCATCCAGAAGGGTGAGCCCGTCCCGCGGCGATGCGAGGTAGTTGCCGCGGGCAAAGCCGAAATGCTTGAGCGTGGCATAGAGGAGGTCACCGGCGAAATCACCGGTGAAGGGTCGTCCGGTACGGTTTGCTCCCCTTAGACCGGGCGCCAGACCCACGATGAGAAGCCGCGCGCTGCGCGGGCCGAACGAGGCGACTGGGGCGTTGAACCAATCGGGTTCGCGGCGACGCCACTGCTGCCGGAAGGCCTTGAGCCGCGGACAAAGCGGGCAATCCCGTCCTGGTTTGCCTGACCTCTCCCGCTGCGCGGGGCGCTCAGTCCTCGAAATCGTCGTCGTCATCGAAGGCTGCGCCGGCGCCGGCCCGCTGCGGCGCCGTCGACCGCTGCAGAAACTGCGGCGTATGGCGCTCGCGCGGCTCGCGCGCTTCTCGCGCCGCGCGCTCGGCGGGATCACGGCCGATCTTCGGCTGCAACTCGACGATATCGAGGAAGACGTCGGCTTGCCGGCGCAGCTCGTCGGCGACCATCGGCGGCTGCGTGGATATGGTGGAGACCACGGTGACGCGCACGCCGCGCCGCTGCACTGCCTCGACTAAGGAGCGGAAGTCGCCGTCACCAGAGAACAAAACCATGTGATCGATCGAGCCTGCAATTTCCATCGCGTCGACGGCGAGCTCGATATCCATGCTGCCTTTGATCTTGCGCCGGCCAGTCTGATCGACGAATTCTTTTGTCGCCTTGGTCACGACGCTGTAGCCATTGTAATCAAGCCAATCGATCAAAGGCCTGATCGACGAGTACTCCTGGTCCTCGATTACGGCGGTATAATAAAACGCGCGCAAGAGATAGCCGCGCGACTGAAACTCGCGCAGCAGACGCTTG
>DATFWO010000151.1:0-7277 GCA_035259205.1 Burkholderiales bacterium
CGGGCTAACGCAGGTCGAGGCCGCGACGTTGCTTGGCCTCACCCAACCGAAAGTTTCAGCGCTGCTCCGCGGTCAATTTCGCGGCTTCTCTGAACGAAGGTTGATCGACTGCTTGACAAGCCTTGGACGTGACGTTGAGATTGTAATCAAGGAAACGCCGCAACGCCGTGCGGGTGGCAAACTCACAGTGGTTGTCGTGTAATTAGACCGAATAAAAAAGATACACGAGGGCGTGAAGCGCACCGCCGCTTGTACATCACCGCTTCACTACTTCATCGCCTCACTGCTCACTAATTCACTGCTTCAGGGCAGGCAGACTGCGCTTCAGCGGATGGGGCATGCCAAACCTGGTGGTAATAGCAGGTCCGAATGGAGCCGGAAAATCCACAACGGCTCCTGTACTTCTAAGGGATAACTTTCACGTCCATGACTTCATCAACGCTGATACTATTGCAAGCGGCCTGTCCGCGTTCGCGCCCGAACGAGTAGCCTTTCCCGCCGGCCGCATAATGATCCAAAGAATGCACGAACTGGCCCGTTCGCGAGCGGATTTTGCCCTCGAATCCACGCTATCGAATCGCTTTTTGGCACCATGGATCAGGAACCTGCGCACTGACGGTTATATCTTCCATTTGGTGTATTTGTGGCTGCAGAACGCCGATCTCGCCGTGCAAAGAGTCGCAGAGCGCGTACGGCGAGGCGGTCATGATGTGCCGGAGGCTACGGTCCGCCGGAGGTATTCGCGAAGCCTGAGCAACTTCTTCAACATCTACCGCCCGATTGCCGATTCCTGGCTCATGCTGGACAATTCAGCGGCTGACATGCCAACCCTGATTGCTGGGAGAAAGGTCGGTGACCCTATACTCATCGTCAAGGGCGGGCCATGGGATCGACTCCGCAGACAGTATGAAAAAGACATCGTCTAATAAACGAGCTCCGCGCCGTAACAGGACCCAGCAGGTCGATGTCCGTTCGCTCGTAAGAGCAGCTCGCCGCGCCGTGCGCGAGGCATTGCGGGAGCACAAGCGCGCAGGCAATCCGGTCGCCGGGATCGAAAACGGCAAAGTGGTACTGATTCCACCCTCGAGGATCAAGGTTTAGGCGGCTTCGTCTTAGCTATGAAATCGATTTGACCGTCACCGCACCAAACGGCCGCCTCGCGTGCGAGGCCTCATGCTCCATCAGCAGACCCTCGTATTCCGCACTCGCGGCCGCGGCACTCTGGAGATTACGGGAGAGGTCCAGCGCGTCGTGGACGCGAGCGGCATCACGCAAGGGCTCTGCAACGTGTTTCTCCAGCACACGAGCGCCTCGCTCATCCTCTGCGAGAATGCCGACCCCGACGTGCGCAGGGACCTGGAGACCATCCTCTCGCGGCTCGCGCCCGACGGCGATCCGGCGTACGTGCACGACACCGAAGGCCCGGACGACATGGCCTCGCACGCGCGTTCGGTGCTGACCTCGAACAGCCTCACCATACCGGTCAACGCCGGAAAGCTGATGCTGGGGACGTGGCAGGGGATTTACCTGTACGAGCACCGGACGGCAGAGCGTACGCGGAATGTCGTGGTCTCCGTGGCGAGCTGACGTGAAACAACAGCTAACGCACTCCCGCTCTCTTCGTCACCACGGAACTCGTCACGGCGCAGCTCATCACCGCGCAGCTCGTCACCGCAGAGCTCGTCACCGCGAAGCTCATTACCGTTCGACGCGATCCACGCAGCCGTGCTCGATCGCCTTCGCGCCCTGCTTCCCGCCTAGCGTTCCGAGCGGGCCGTCGACAAAGCCGCCGGTCGAGCACCGGATCCCAACGCCGCCATTCGGCTGCGCCGTCTGGTTCGGCCCGTCGCGCCGCGGCTCGCTCCTGAGGTTGATGCCGGAGCCGAAACTGGCCGTGATAGCGTCCCCGCCGTTGTCGTTGATCATGTTCGCCATCACATCGGCGTGCGAATGCCGGTGCAGCTCGATGCCGTTGCCCTTGTTGTTGCTGACGGTATTGCCCACGATCCATGCCTCTGAAGAGCGCTCGATATTGATGCCGGCTCCGCCATTGTTGCGGATCGTGTTGGGTGACAGCGCCGGTATCCTGGGAATCCTCACTCCGATGTAGGCGAGGGAAACGCCCGTGATGTCGATGCCCATGGCGCCGCTGTCCTGGACCGTGGTGTTGAGAATCCGCACAACGCTGCCCTTGTCGATGTGGACCCCGGCCCGCGCGGTTTTCATGACGACGGCGCCATCGATCTCCGCCGAAGCGGGCCCGGAGAGATGAATACCGTCGAGGCCTCCGATCACCGTAATTCCCTTGATCTGGATGTCCTTCCCCTGGACGAAGACGGTATGCGGGGACGCCGCGGACTTGCCGGGGTGCTGGATCGTCGTCTTCTTCTGGCCGTCCAGCGTGATCCTCACCAGCTCCGGAGCGAAGCTGACCTGCTCGTTGCAGGTCCCGCTTACCAGGACAGTGTCGCCCGGTCTGACTTTGCCCATGGCGGCCATGATGGTGTTTCCCGCATCGCAATCGACGGCAACCGTTGCCGCATGGACCGGCAGCGCTGAAAAGCAGAGGCTTGCCAGGAGCATTGCCTTGCCTGTTGTTGTATGAATCACGCTCTTGTCCATCGCATTTCCCGTCCCGGTTGGTGAGTGACTAGGATCCGGAATTTACCACCGATGGTAATGGCGAAGCGCTGAAGTCAAAAATCCATTACAGCCACGGAAACACACGGAAGCACACAGAAGTTTTCGAATGACTAAGCCACACCAGCCGAATCGGATTCTTGTCCGTGTATTTCTGTGTGATTCTGTGGCTATTTTGAGACCGGTTCTAGTCGCGCCGCGTCCGGCGCAAAGTGGAACTAAGTTTCCACATTCCACTCCACGTTCAGAAAAGCCTTCGACGTCCGAAAGTGTGATACATGTGCGAAATGCGCTGCGATGATTCCGCATTCGTCAAATGGGCCGTCGTGCTGCTCTCGGCCTGCGCGGCTTGTGCTGCTTCCCCGCTCGCCTGGGCCCAGGCCTATCCGGCGAAGCCAGTTCGCATGATCGTCGGCTTCCCGGTGGGCGGCACGGCCGACATCGTCGCGCGCATCCTCGGCCGCAGGCTCGGCGAGCGGCTCCAGAGCCAGTTCGTCGTCGACAATCGCTCCGGCGCGGGCAGCGTCATCGGCTCGGAGATCGCCGCGCGGGCCGCTCCAGACGGCTATACGCTGCTCATGATCTCGAGCAGCCATGCGATCAGCGCCGGCTTCCGCGAGAAGCTGCCGTACGACCCGATCCGGGATTTCGCCGGTGTGTCGCTGGTGGCGGCGGCGCCCAACGTCGTGGTCGTCAACCCGTCGCTGCCGGTGAAGTCGATCGGCGACCTGATCGAGCTCGCGCGCGCCAAGCCCGGGCAGCTCAATTACGGCTCCAGCGGCGTCGGCGGCAACAGCCATCTCGCCGGCGAGCTGCTGAAGCGGATGGCGAACATCGAGCTGACGCACGTGCCCTACAAGGGGGCCGCACCGGCGCTCACGGATGTTATCTCCGGGCAGGCGCAGGTGCTGCTGCCGACGCTGCCCTCGGTGCTCTCGCAGGTCAAGGCCGGCCGCGTCAGGGCGATCGCCGTCACCTCACTCAAGCGCTCCGCAGCGCTGCCGGGCGTTCCGACCGTGGCCGAGTCCGGTGTTCCGGGCTACGAAGCAACCAACTGGTACGGCGTGCTCGCCCCTGCAGCGACGCCCGCTTCGATCATCGACCGGCTCAATGCGGCCATACGCGAGGCGCTGCGCGAGGCGTACGTCGCGAGCGATCTGGCCGCGCAGGGCGCCGAACCCGTCGGCAGCACATGTGCCGAATTCGAGGCCTACCTGAAATCCGAAATCGCCAAGTGGACCCGCGTCATCCGGGACGCGGGCCTGGGATCAGGAGCCGGCGGGTAAGCGCGGGCGGAGCGTGAGGGACCGGAGACAGACCACTGGGCGGCCCGCAAGCCTACGCGCTTAGTGGTCTGTCCCCTGCGTCCTAATCGGGCTTGATGCCGGCCGCCTCGACCACTCTCGCCCAGGTCGCCGTCTCTTCCCTGATCCGCGCCGCGAACTCCCTGGGTCCGCTCACCGACACTTCGAGTCCCTGGCGCTCGATCTGGTCCCTGACATCGGGCAGTTCGAGCGCCTTGACCGCTTCGTCGTGGAGCACCGTGATCACCGGCTCCGGCGTGCCGGCCGGAAAGAGCAGTCCGTGCCAGTTCGTGACTTCGAAACCGGGGAATCCGGATTCGGCGACCGTCGGCAGGTTCGGCGCCGCGGCCGCGCGCTTCGGTCCCGTCACTGCGAGCGCTTTCAGACGGCCCGCCCTGACCTGGGGAAACACCGAGGGCAGGCTCCCGAACAGCACCTGGACCTCGCCCGCGAGCACGGCAACCGAGGCCGGTCCGCCGCCGCGATACGGCACGTGGGTCAGGTTGATGCCCGCGCGCAGCTTGAACAGCTCCGCGGCCAGGTTGCCCGGAGTGCCCGCGCCCGAGGACGCGTAGTTGAGCGAGCCCGGGCTCGCCTTCGCGAGGGCGATGAGCTCCTTCAGCGTTCCAGCCTTCACTGACGGATGCAGCACGAGCATGTGCTGCCCCGAGGTCATCATCACGACCGGCGCCAGGTCCTTCTGCATGTCAAAGGACAGGCGATAGAGCAGCGGATTTACCGTGAGCACCGTGTTGAATCCCAGGAACACCGTGTGCCCGTCGGGGACGGCGCGCGCGACGATTTCCGCTCCCACGTTGCCGGCGGCGCCGGTGCGGTTGTCGACGACGCACTGCTGGCGCAGGGTCTCGGAGAACCTGGACGCGACGATGCGCGCCACGATGTCCCCTCCGCCGCCCGGCGGAAAGGGCACTACGAGCCGCAGCGGCCGGCTGGGATAGGGGTCCGCGCACACCGCCGGCGCGCCCGCCAACGCGGCCAGCAGGGCCATGCCCGATACTGGAATGCGGCCCACTCCGGCACCCGTCCGCAGCCTACGCAGCGTCGATCAGGATCGTGGGGCTGCGTCCCGCGGCCTTGGAGCCGCCGAAGCCGGGAAGTACCATCGAAAGGAGGCCGATCCTGCCGCCCGCGCGGAGCAGCATCAGCTCGGCCGGATCGTCCATCGAGTAGTGCAGCTTCGTCTCGTCCCCGCGGGTGGGCGTGCCGGTGATCTGGCCACAGCGCTTGAGGTCGGCGACGGTGCGCCCGGTATGCCCGACGATGAACTCGCGGATCCGCTTCTTGCTCCAGCCGGTCGCGCGGAGCAATTCGGCATGCTCGCCGCCGAGCACGACCGCGCCCGGCGTCTGCCCCATCCAGGCGATCGATGCCAGGAACGCGAGCGCGTCGCCGATCGAGCGCAGGAGCTGCTCGTGGTCACCTGTGCTCCAGACCTGGATCATGCTGCTCGCCGCCAGCAGGGTGACCGTGCTGTCGTCCGGCTTGAAGCTGCGCTCGACGTGCCACGGCTCCCACGGGTGATCGTCCTCGTTCTCCGCGATACAGCACGTCATCTTGCCCGGCGTACCCATCGTCGCGAGGTCCGAAACCTCGGGATGGTACTGGAGGCAGTTGCGCAGGATGAGCCTCAACGCGCGGCCGATCGTCGCGTTGGCGCGGACGCCGCCGCCGAACACGTTGCCCGTCGAATTGATCCCCAGTTTTTTCGCGATCGGACCATTCACCAGGATCACGATCGTCGACCCGGAGTGCCCCGACGCCACGTGATGCAGGCCGAACTCCGGCGCGGCAAGCGCTTTCACCGCGGCGGCGACGATCGGCATGTAGGCCGGCAGGCAGCCCGCCATGACGGCGTTGATGGCAGCTTTCTCCGCGGTAACGCAGAGATTGCGCGAGGGCATCTCCGCCATGACCTGGTCGGGCCGCAGCTTAGCGGCATCGAGCATCTCGGAGACAAGCGCCCGGCTCGCCGGCACGACCGGCAACCCGTCGGTCCAGCCGCGCGCGTAGCAGAACTCGATCTGCTCCGCTGCATTCATCGGAGCGTGGACTTCGCCCGCAGCTTCGGGTTTCGTCTCCGATTCTTGCGCGCCCGCCAAAAGAGATACTCCCGCGCTCTACCCCGTCTGGCCCTGCTGCAGCAGAGCCAGCACCCTGTCCACGAGGGCGGCGGCGCGCGCCTCGATCTCCGCTTCGCTCAGGGTCGCGAGCGGGTGCGCCATCATCACGTAGCGGAAGTCCGGCGCGCCCCACAGCCTCGCCATCTGCCGCGCACCGGGTTCGAAGGCATCCGTGATGATCGGGATCGAGGGGATCCCGGCCTTCTCGAGGATGATCGCGTCGAGCAGACTGCCCGACGAGCACGCACCTCAGTCTCCGACGCCCACGATCGCAAAGTCAGTGCTGCCCTTCAATTGCGCGAGCTGCTCGTCCTTGAGCGGCGCGCGCTGGCCCTTGTGAACCAGGACTCCGACTTTCATCCCGTAGGCGGCTTCCAGCTTGACCGCCACGCTGCGCAGCACCGCCTCGGAGTTCTTCTTGGTGTTCTCGATCAGTCCGACGCGCAATCCCCTGAGGCGTTGCGGGCGCGGGACGAAGTCGATTTCCTGGCGCGGCACGGACCCGCTGGTCGGATCAAGGATGTCGTCCACGTTCTGTTCTCCGCCGCTGAAGTTTTCGCCAGCGAGTATATCGCAGACGCTTCAAGGCCGAGATAACCGCGATGCTCGGCCGTCGGACGGCGGCGCAACCGGTGGAGGCAAAGCTCGTCACCGCGGATGAGCGGCTTTCACGATCGCGTGAAGTGGAGACCGTCTGCTAAGTAAAACCCCGTGATCGGTGATCGGTCGCCCGCAGCGCAGGTTTCTCTCATCCCTCACCCTCGGCCCCTCATGCCTCATCCCTCGAATGGGTCATCCTTCATCCTTCCTCCTTCCACTTTCCACGTTCAGAAGGCGCATGACGACTGACGGCTGACAACTGGCCTGCCGTCATCCCGGCATAGGCCGGGATCCAGAAGTCGCTTGCTCCGAAAGCGTGTTTCTCATGTCAGGAACGTAGCTCTAATTCAAAAATGATTGTAAAAACAAGGCGTTCTTCCATCGTCTCTAGTGCTGCGCCGGTCCGACCTGCGCGCATAGGCCATTTTGGCTATATACGCGAGCGGCCCAGACGGCGAGACTGCGATCCGCTTAGCCGCACCGAACACGATGTTTTATGCGCGGCCCGACATCGGCACTAACAGGGGGATGCACATCATGGATAGCGTAAACACGTTTGACAAGGCATCAGGCGACGTAGCGGGTGAATTCG
>DATFWO010000152.1:0-5094 GCA_035259205.1 Burkholderiales bacterium
AACAGATATCGACGGCGGCTGCGAGCACTCCCATCGTTCAGTTGATAGCAGCAGTCGCTCTGGCGGTCATCATTTATACCGCCTCGCTCCAGTGGGGCGCAGCGGGCCTGTCAATCGGCGATTTCGCGGCCTTCATTACCGCAATGCTGCTGCTGACGGCGCCGCTCAAGCGCATCACTGACATCAACGAGCATCTGCAGAGGGGGCTGGCTGCCGCGGAGAGCGTGTTCGCCCTCATCGACCGTCCCGAGGAGCCGGACCACGGCACGATTTCGATCGGGCGCGCGCGGGGCGAAATCCGGTTCGAGAACGTGAGCTTGAGCTACGGCGATCCGGCGCGTCCGGCGCTCGATTCCGTGAGCCTCGCGATCGCGCCGGGTGAAACCGTCGCCCTGGTCGGACCTTCCGGCGCCGGCAAGAGCACGCTCGCCAATCTGGTTCCGCGCTTCTATCACCCCAGCCGCGGCCGCGTGCTGCTCGACGGACACGATCTCGAGTCGCTCGCACTGGTTAGCCTGCGCGCCAATATCGCGCTGGTGAGCCAGGAGATCGTGCTGTTCAACGACACGGTGGCCGCCAACATCGCCTACGGCGCGATGAACCGTGCGAGCGAGAAGGATATCGCCGCCGCCGCGGAGGCGGCGCACGCACTCGAGTTCATCCGGAACCTGCCGCAAGGGACCGCCACCCTGGTAGGCGAGAACGGCGTAAAGCTTTCGGGCGGCCAGCGGCAGAGGATCGCGATCGCGCGCGCCATCCTCAAAAATGCCCCGGTGCTGGTGCTGGACGAGGCCACCTCGGCGCTCGACACGGAATCCGAGCGCCACGTGCAGGCGGCGCTGGAAGCGCTCATGCGGGGCCGCACCACGCTCGTGATCGCGCACCGCCTCTCAACGGTCGAGACGGCCGACCGCATCGTCGTGCTCGATGGCGGGCGCATCGCGGAGACAGGGACCCACCGCGAGCTCCTCGAGCGCGGAGGCATCTACGGCCGTCTCTACCGCACCCAGTTCCTCACCGCCGCGTGAACCATCTTCGATCATGCCGCACATCTCGGTCGTGACGCCGGTGTATCAGGCCGAAGGCTGCCTGGAAGAGCTGCACCGCCGACTCGTCGCGGCGCTCGGCACGCTCACGCAGGACTTCGAAATCATCATGATCGAGGATTGCGGCGGCGACCACTCGTGGGAGATCATCCGGGAGTTAGCGCGCCAGGACCCGCGGATAAAAGGCATGCAGTTCAGCCGCAACTTCGGCCAGCACTATGGCATCACGGCGGGGATGGACCACTGCGACGGGGACTGGGTCGTGGTGATGGACTGCGACCTCCAGGACCGACCCGAGGAGATACCGCGGCTCTATGCGAAAGCGCTCGAAGGCTACGACGTCGTGATCGCCCGGCGGGGCAAACGCTCGGACGGCGTGCTGAAACGCCTCGGATCCTGGGCGTTCTACCGGGTCTTCAGCTATCTCGCCGATTTCGAATACGACGGGGAGACCGGCAATTTCCGTATCATCTCGCGCAAAGTCGTAGCGAGCTGCCGCGGCATGCGCGAGCAGCTCCGTTTCTTCGGCGGCCTGGTCAAATGGATGGGATTTCCAACGACGACCATAGCGGTGCAGCACGACGCGCGCTACGCGGGGCGCTCGACCTATACCTTCAAGAAACTGCGCACGCTGGCCGTCGATACCGTCATCGCGTATTCGGACAAGCCGCTGCGGCTTTCCATCCGCTTTGGATTTCTGATGTCGCTGGCGGCGTTCGCCGGGGGCATCTACATACTGGCCGTGGCGCTGCTCTACGGATCGCCGGTCGTGGGCTGGCCCAGCCTGTTCGTTTCGCTCTATTTTCTGGCAGGCATCATCATCAGCATACTGGGCGTGATGGGCATCTATCTCGGCAAGACGTTCGATGAAGTCAAGAAGCGCCCGCTTTACATCGTCTCCAAGGCCACGTTCGCGCTCGACCCCGCCCATCTCTCCGAACGGGCGCACGGGCCATGACCGACTTCATCCGCGACTATTGGGAAGCCCAGGCGAGAAAACACGGCACTTCGCACGAGGCGTCCTGGGGAGACTCGCTCGCGATCGCGCTTGAAATCGAAACGATCTCCCGGCACCTCGCGGACGACGAAGCAGTGCTCGACGTGGGCTGCGGCAACGGCTACTCCGCGTTCCAGCAGCTCGAGCGGCGCCGGCTGAAGAAGCTGGTCGGCGTGGATTTTGCCGCCAGCATGATTGCGGCTGCGGGCGAGGCGAGGACCGCGCATGGACTCGACGAGCGCGTCGAATTCCGGCAGGGAGATGTGCGTAAGCTGGCGTTTCCCGACGCCAGCTTCGACGCCGTCTACACCACGCGCGTGCTCATCAACCTTCCGACGTGGGACGAGCAGATGGCGGGTATCACCGAATGCCTGAGGGTGGCGCGACCCGGCGGCAAGGTGATCCTGTCGGAGGCGTTCTGGGAGCCGCTGGCTCTGCTCAACGCGTTACGCGCGCTCGTCGGGCTGGCGCCCCTCGTCGAGCACGACTTCAACCGCTATCTCAAGAAGCAGAGGCTCGAAGAATTCCTTACCTCACGCGGGCTGGAATTCAGCGTCGATGAATTTTCCTCCGTATACTATCTCGGGTCGCGCTTTCTGCGCGAGCTCGTGACGGATCCTGCAGCCTGGACAGGCTACTCCAATCCGATCAACAGGATTTTCTACGACATCGAGCGCGAGTACTCCGGGGGCGGATTCGGCATCCAGCAGGCTTACGTGGTCCGCAAGCGTTAGGACGGCGCTATGAGTTACCTCTACGTGCTCGCGACCATCGTGCTCACGGCATACGGCCAGATCGTCATCAAATGGCAAGTCGGTCTTGCGGGCGCTTACCCGGCGGACGGCGCCGGGCGGTTGCTCTTTCTCGCCAAATTGCTCGTGAACCCGTGGATCGTCTCGGCGCTCGCGGCGGCGCTCGCCGCCGCCGTCGCCTGGATGGCGGCGATGACCAAGCTCGACCTCTCGCACGCGTATCCCTTCATGAGCCTCGCCTTCGTGCTGGTGATGTTAGGCTCCGCCTGGTTGTTCCACGAGCCCGTGACCCTGCCCAAGATCGCGGGCCTCGTGCTGATCTGCGCCGGGATCGCCGTCGGGAGCCAGGGTTGAAATTGTGCCTGCGCTGTGGGGCGACATTCGAAAGAGTCGACTGGCACTGCCCGGGATGCGGGCACGAACCGCCGCGGATCGCGGGGTTTCCCGCGTTCGCCCCGGAGCTCGCGCACGGCACCGATGGATACGATCCCGCGTTCTACGCAGAGTTCGCCCGCGTCGAGGCCGGGAACTTCTGGTTTCGCGCCCGCAACCGGTTGATCGTCTGGGCTCTGGGTCGCTATTTTCCGGAAGCGCGGCGATTGCTCGAGGTCGGCTGCGGGACCGGTTACGTGCTGGCAGGGATTACCGCCGCATTTCCCGGCGCGGTGGTGACCGGAAGCGAAGCCGCGGCCGATGGCCTCGCATTTGCCGCGCGCCGGGTGCCGCAAGCGGCACTGATACAGGCGGACGCCCGCCGTATCCCGTTTAGACACGAGTTCGACGTAGCGGCTGCGTTTGATGTCATCGAGCACATCGCCGATGACCGCGGCGTGCTCCAGGCGTTGCGGGAGGTAGTGCGGCCGGGCGGCGGGCTGCTCCTGACCGTGCCGCAACACCCGTTCCTGTGGAGCGAGTTCGACGCGCGCGCCCATCACGCGCGTCGCTACCGTGCGGCCGAGTTGAGGACCAAGGTGAGCCAGGCCGGATTCGAGATCATTAGAATGACCTCTTTTGTGACGCTCCTGCTGCCGTTCATGTTCTTGTCGCGCCTCACCCAACGCGCTCCGGAAGCCGACTACAACCCATTGGCGGAGTTCCGGATCGCGTCCTGGCTCAACTGGTCGCTGGAAAAGGTGCTGAGCTTCGAGCGGGCGTTGATCCGTAGCGGCATCTCGCTCCCTGCCGGCGGCTCGCTGTTGCTCGTGGCGCGCAGGCAAGAATCGTAATGGTTAACCGCCTCTGATGAAAATACCCTTCAACAAGCCGTTCACGATCGGCAGCGAGCTGGAAAATATCGCGCGCGCCGTGCGCGAGGGGCACTTGTCCGGCGACGGGCCGTTCACCGCGGAGTGCCACCGCTGGCTCGAGGAGCGCCTGGGATGCCGGCGCGCCCTGCTGACGCATTCGTGCACCGCGGCGCTCGAGATGGCCGCCATGCTGTGCGATCTCGCGCCCGGCGACGAAGTCATCGTGCCGTCCTTCACCTTCGTTTCCACCGCGAATGCGTTCGTGCTGCGCGGGGCGGTTCCGGTGTTCGTGGACATCCGGCGCGACACGCTGAACCTGGACGAAAAGCTCGTGCCGCAGGCGGTCACAAGCAGAACGCGGGCCATAGTGCCGGTCCACTACGCGGGGGTGGCCTGCGAGATGGACGCCCTGATGGCGCTCGCCACCCGGCACAACCTGGTTGTGGTGGAGGATGCGGCGCAGGGCATCCTCGCCGAGTACAAGGGGAAAAGATTGGGCGCGGTGGGACATCTCGGCTGCCTCTCGTTTCATGAGACCAAGAACGTCATCAGCGGCGAAGGCGGCGCATTACTCGTCAACGACGAGCGCTACGTCGAGCGGGCGGAGATCATCCGCGAGAAGGGCACGAACCGGGCGCAGTTCTTCCGCGGGGAGGTGGACAAGTATACGTGGGTCGACGTCGGCTCCTCCTACCTGCCAAGCGAGCTGGTCGGCGCTTTTCTCCATGCCCAGCTCAGGCGCGCCGACGACATCAACGCACGACGCCTCGCACTCTGCGAGGCGTATGCGGACGGCCTGTCTCCGCTCGCCCGCAGCGGATGCCTGGCCCTGCCGCAACCGGCCCCCGAAGGACTCACCGGCAACGGCCACATGTTCTACGTTCTGCTGGAGGACGGCGCAACGCGCGGCGCCCTCATCGCGCACCTGAAGGCCTGCGGCATTCATTCGGTGTTTCACTACGTGCCGTTGCATTCCTCGCCGGCGGGCCGGCGCTATGGCCGTGCCGCCGGCGCACTGCCGGTGACCGACGACATCTCCGCCCGCTTGCTGC
>DATFWO010000153.1:0-2006 GCA_035259205.1 Burkholderiales bacterium
GTTCCAGAGCGAAGGTGAATACCAGACCTTGACGTACGGATGGACGCCGTCGCTGGTGCGGATCTGCGCGTCATGCTGCCAGTTCTGCTTCTGATAGCAGAAGGCGTTCATGAATGCTTCGAGGAGCGGCTCGAAGCCAGGTGACGAGGCGGCCGGTAGTGGTGCGCACGGCCCGCTGTCAGGTGATGCTGCCGCAAGGGTGGCGGGCAGACGAGCTTGCGGCGACAGCGTCAAGACTATCACCGCAATGACCTTCTTCATTCGCCTCCCATGAAAGCTCCGTTGTGAAGCCGGACCGGACCTCCGATGGTGACGCGACGGTGCTCTGGCCGCAGAGCGGAGTGACTTTGCATTCCCGTCGACAGATCGTCAAGGGCAGCGCCTCATCGGCGACGACATCAGCGAAGCTCGCGAGCGGCACGGGCACAGCCCACGCACAGTGCTTGAGAATCGTTGGTGCGGCAGGACGCTTACGGTGGACCGTCAGGTTGGCCACCTGCGGGTCGCTAGCGGATAGTCGCGACGGGCGGTCTTGGATGGGTCAGAATGTCTCCAGTGCGTCCGCCAGCGCGATGCCGACGGCCCACCCGGTGGCGTTCCACCCGAGTCATGAACGCGCTGCGGGTCGCCGCATCTACTCTGCCGGGAACACGTGGCACGCCACGGCACGCGGCGTGCTCCCCGCCTCGAGCGGCGGCGTCACGGTCCGGCAGATATCCTGCACGTACGGGCAGCGCGGATGGAAGGCGCAGCCCGGTGGCGGATCCATCGGGCTGGGGCACGTCGCCGCGCAGCGCCGGCGGCTGCCTCCGGCGGCGCGGGTCCGGCACCGGCACCGCCGACAGCAGCGCGCGCGTGATGGGATGGTGCGGATCGCCGTACACCAGGTCGCGCGGGCCGATCTCGACGATCCGGCCCAGTACATGATCGCCACCCGGTCGCTCAGGTGCTCCACGACGCGCAGGTCGTGGGAGATGAAGAGCAGCGTGAGGCCGAGCCGCTGCTTGAGATCGTGGAGCAGGTTCAGGATCTGTGCCTGGATCGAGACGTCGAGCGCCGACACGGCCTCGTCGGCGACGATGAAGCGCGGCTCGACGGCGAGCGGGCGGGCAATGCCGATGCGCTGGCGCTGCCTGCCGCTGAACTCGTGCGGGTAGCGCGCGGCCGAGTCAGCCGGGAGTCCGACCAGCTCGAGCAGCTCGCGCACCCGCTCGCGCCGCTCCGTCCCTTTCGGAGCGCCGAGATTGTCGGATAAGACCCTTTCGTCACCTTTCGCGAAAAAGGGCCTTCGTGTTGCCTTCATGTCGCCTATCTTCCTGGCCCATCAAAGGTGCCTGGGCGCCTTTGATCGCGTCGCTCTTCCGATCCCTGCCCTTGGTGCTGCTCGCGGCGATCGAACGACCAGCACAAGGCGGGCGGCCAGAGAAAAACGGGGGGGCGCCTCCCCCGTTTCCCGAGCGCAAGCCGCGCGCGATGCCGGCCTCTCGCGCGACCAGAAGCGGGATGCGCTGCGGACTGCGCCCGTGAAAGTGGTGTCGGATCGAGGTACGCGGGTCTACCAAACCGGTATCCAAGCGGACCGCGTCGAGCTTAATCTCGCGGCTCTGCCGACCGCTTGATCACTTTTCATGAAGCACGCGAGTTAGTGGACGCACACGTCGGTGATGGTGCGGAACGCAGCGGTCGCCCGGGCACTCATCGCACACGCACTCGAGAAGGATCTCGGTTGCGTCCAGGAGGCGGGGCTACAGCATACGACCGCTAAGCTACGGACACACCGGACCTTTCGTTTTCCGACATACGCCTGTTGCCCCTCAAGGCGACGCGCGCCGATGCCCCCGTCGTGTGTGCGTCGCCGCCGATCGCCTGCCCGTGAGCGTCACGGCTGTCCCTCCAGCTCCGCCTCGTCGACGGGAATCGAGGTGCTGCCGAGGAGCACTCTCCTCGCCGCGCCCATCATTTCCTTGACGATGAGGGGCGGCACGCCTTCACGCGCCAGCTCGTCC
>DATFWO010000154.1:0-11104 GCA_035259205.1 Burkholderiales bacterium
TCGGCAGCCAGGTGCTGATCAACAGCGGTCTGTTCGCCCCGCTGCCGCTGGGGCTGCCACTGGAAGGTGGCACGGACAAGAACCTGCAGGCAACACTGCTCGCCGCCCTGGACCGGATCGAGGACACGCCCTTCGGCAAGGAGTTGAAGGAGGAGAAGGAGCAGCGGAGCCAGCAGGTCTGCAACTAGCAAGACGCGGACCGCGAGTCGTCGCGGAGCGAAAAGGGGCGCAGAACGCGCCCGTTTTTGTTGCTACGTGTTGTTATTTACCGCGGATCGGCGTCGGTCGCACGAGCCACCATGATGCAGCGACGACGAGCGCGAAGAGTACGTATGCCGTAGTGAATACCCATTCCGGAAAATCGTAGAAGAGCGCGCGATGGATCCAGCGCGCGACGAAGCTCTTGTCGCCATGCGCGCCGCGCAGCGCGTCCTCCCAGATCGTCAGGGGACACCAGATTCCGGCGAGCGACTCGCCGGCCACGAACGCGATCGCGGCGAGATGCGCCACGCGTAACCAGAGATTGCGCACCCAGCGCCAGCCCGCTGCGGCACCGATCCAGATGAGGCCCAGGCCGCCGACGACGAACAGCACGAAGGCGAAATGGACGATCAGCACGACATCGGCGAGCAGCGTACTCATCTTCGGCCGCAGTAAGGCACGCCCGGCTCGGCCATCGCAGCACGCGATGAGTTGCAGGCTATCGACGAAGCAGCGATTCGGAGGCCACTAGGACTTCGGATGTAGTCTAGCGCACTACCGCTGGTAGCGCGCGACACGGTGTTGCAAGCTGCAGAATAGAAAAGCTTTATGCGCTCGGCTGGCGAGACTACGACCACCGGCCTATACCTTGGGTCCAATACAACGTCCGCCCGCGACTGGCGAGAATCTCCTCCAGTGAGTTGATCGAACTCGCCCCGCACAGCCGGAGCGGAACGATCCGGCGCAGTGCAAGGAGCCAACCATGCACACCAGCAAACACCTGAGCGTCATTTCGGGCGCCCCCGGCGGCGCCAACCCCGAGACCCCGTTCTCACTGCGGCGTGACGTCGCGCTGGCGCTCGTTGTAGTCGCGATTCTGCTGTTGGGAGCGGCGGTGGACACGTTGTCACCGGAACAGGGTGTCGTGCCGTCGGGGCAGGTTGAAATGGCCGCGCGCCCGGGCGCCGACGACTTCGTCTATTTCCCGTCCCAATACGTCAACCAGGGAGTCGAAATATCCGACTCCGTCCCGCAGTTCTGAGCCTGGCGATCCTGATCCATGCGACCCGAGATCGACCGTCGAGCGGAACGAGGAGATACCATGCAGCCTGTCGAAGCAAGAAGCGAAATGCTGAAGCAGTACGGTGGCGAGCCGGCCCACCCCCTCATCGTGCTGCTTAAATGCGCGGCGGGTCTCCTGACGCTCGTCGCGGTGGCTGCCGGTCCCTGGGTGCTGATCAGCTCCGACGCAGTCGTGATCGCCGCAGAGCAGCCCGCATTTCAACTGGCCAGGTCCTTTCTCTCGGCGGAGGAGAGCAAGCGAATCTTCGAAGAGCGGCGCCAGCACTACAAAGACGCCAGTCCGCGGACCGAAGGGAGACCTCCAGCCGGTCCGCCGCGAAAGCCGGAATAGCCTGACGCGATCCCGGAGTCCCGCCCGGAATGAACGAAGCGTTCATGGAAAGCGCCGAAGCAAGACGCCGGCTGCGGAATCGATACGGCGACGGCGAGCCGAGACCGCTCGTCACGGTGCTGAAATGTCTGGCCGGCCTGCTGGCCCTGGTCGCCATAGGCTCCAGCCCGTGGCTGATCCTGGGATCGGGCGGCGGGAGCCACGTATCCGGACAGCCGGCGCCGAGACTGGCGCGCACACTGCCGAGCTCGATGGCGGAAAGCAAGCGCGCATTCGACGAGCGGCGGCGACGCCAAGAGACGCGCACTGCGCGCGGCACGCTGCCGGCGCAAGGCATCGCCGCGGCCTGCGTCGCGTCCGGCGAGGATAACCCTGCCGGAAAGTGAATTCGGGCAGCGGCGCTTCAATCCCGTTGCCACGGCGCCTGCCGCGGATGGAGCAGTCCGGACGCGATCAGTCGCTGGTAGTCGTCCGGCCGGTCGACGTCCCACAAGGTGTCGAGCTCGCGCCAGTTCCAGCCGAGCGCGGCAAGACGCTTGCGCGTTTCCGCCATCACGGCATCGCTTCCCCACGCCATATCCTCGAACAGCCGCGCATCGACGCTCCGCAATCCGATCAGAGCGTAGCCGCCATCCTCGCACGGACCCAGCACGGCATCGGACCCGTCGCGCAGTGTCCGCTCCGCCTGCCGCAGGTAACGTGCGCTCAAAGCGGGGCAGTCGGAGCCGATGAGCAGTACGCGCGCATGCGCGGCGAGGGCACCTTCGAACGCTGCAAGCATGCGTGCGCCCAGGTTACCCTCGATCTGGGCAAGGATGGAGACACCGTAGTGGCCGGCACAGAAGCGGAAGAACGGATCGTCGATCCCGGGTGCGCAGTGAAGCTCGATCCGGGCAAATGACGCGGCACGGGCGGTCGTCAGGGCACGCTTGACGAGCTTCGCGTGGAGTGCGGCGGCGTGCTCCGCTCCGAGCAGCGGAATGAGCCGGGTCTTCACTGCGCCCGGAACCGGGGCACGGGCGAAAATGATCAGAGTGCAGCCCTCGGCAATAGGGCCGTCTTTAGCTGCAGCTATCATGCCGGCATCCCGCCGCTGGAGCCGCGCGCGTTCGCACGGCTAGGCCCTGAGGAGCTCGCCGAAATAGGCGTTCAACATGCGCCCGTCGGGATCGAAGCGCCGCCGCGCCGCCTCGAAATCGGACAGGCAGTCCGCGAACGCCCGCTGCACCTGCTCCCGCCGGAGGTACGGCGTCTGGTTGAGCAGGGGCATTCCACCCCTGCTGCTGCAAAATTCGTTGAACTCGGACAGGAACGGCTGCCATCCCTCGACGTTATCGGGACAGATCGGGTCGAGCGTCCACACCGGACCCTTGCGGGAATACGAGAGCAGCGAGCTCGTATCCTGGCCGATGTGATAGCTCGCATGCGGCAGGCCGCTGCGGTAGGTCGCCTCGTGTTTTTCGCACAGCTCGAAGTAGCGCGGAAGGATCTCGGGAAACTCGTCCTCGGGGAATGCCCACATGCTGAACGTGAAGCGGTGTTTCGGGTCCGTCGGATCGAAGTCGACGATCTGGGCGACGGGATTTATCCTGGCGAGGCGCAGCACGCGGGCGAAATACTGCTCCAGCGTCTTGTCGAATAGGTCCTGGAGCTTGTGCTTGAGACCCGACAGCGGCACCGACCTCGCGAATTCCTCCCAATCGTGGGCGCCCTCGTCCCAGAAGTGGTTCCGGATCTGGAGGCGCAGCGAGTTATCGTCCGGCTCGCCCTCGGTCGCCGGCTTCGCGCGCAGCTCGGCGACGATGCGGTCGCGGTACGGGAACATGTAGAGGAATACAGCGTTTTCGTTCCCGTCTCGTCCGAGCCACTGGCCGATGTGCTTCCTCAGCTCGTGGGAAGTGAACTTCTTCCCGTCCTCCGGCTTGATCTTCTCGTGCCGCAACGAGATGTATTCGAGCGGAAAGACGCGGAAGGTGACTTCGGTGACAATCCCGAACAGCCCGTAGCTGCAGCGCAGCGCGTTGAAATCGCGGTCACCCTCCTTGAAGTCCGCCCTCTCGCCGTTGGGCTTGACGACGCGCATGCCGATTACGTCATGGCAGACCTGTCCGGACTCCCCCGGAAAGGAGGAATCCTTCGTCGCGCCGCAGGCGGCGGCTCCGACGGTGAGCGGGCCGAGCTCCGTATTGACGCGGAAGACCCACCCCTGTGCGCCCAGCTCGCGTGCGACGCTGATGAAAGTGCGTCCCGCGGGAACGGTTACCGTCCCTCGTTTTCCATCCGCGTCGGGAATCAGGCGCAACGAGTCGCCGCCCGATCCCCGCAGCCGGGTCAATCCGGTCATGTCGACTATCGTGCCCCAACGCTGTGGCGATGAAGCTGCCCGCGGGGCCGCTGCCGACATGCACGGCGTCATGGAATGACGCGATCCAACCGGTCGGACCGGAGAGGGGAACCGGACGGGATCCGTCAGGATGCGGGCGACATCGTCCTCGTTCTGCGGCGTCTCGATGGGACCGGTATCGCTCTGGATCCTGTCCCGGAACCAGCTTTCGTATCGCCCGTATCCGCGGGTTGCCTCGTTCATGATTTTCCCTGATGGTTGTGGGCCGTGCCGGCAGGATCAGACTGCTGTATCCGTAGTATGAGCTGCCGCATCACCGTACGAAGCTGTGCCGGCTTCACCGGCTTGTGCAGCAGCGGATAGCCGCTCTCCTCCGCTTCGCGCAGCCGGTCCGGCGCGGTGTCGCCCGTGATCACGAGGGCGGGAATGCGGTTACCGGCCAATCGATGCAAGCGTCCGATGGTTTCAAGCCCGGACGCGTGCCGTCTCAGCCTGTAGTCGACGATGAGAATGTCCGGCGGTCCCAAGCCCGCAGCAAGGCCTGCTTCGGCCTCTTCCGGCGTGGAGGTCGTGACCACGTCGCAACCCCACCGTTCGAGGAGGTTGCGCATCGCATCGAGGACAGCCACGTCGTCGTCCAGCACCAGCACGCGCCGGCCATGGAGGTCTGCACCTGCGCCAAGCGCCGCCGCCGCGGCTACCGTGCGGTGGGGCACGGCGGACAAGGGAAGCGTCACCGAAAACCGCGAGCCGCGCCCGACGGTCGACCGCACCTCGACACCGTGTCCGAGGAGATCGGCCAGCCGTTTTACGATGGCGAGCCCCAGCCCCAACCCCTTGCGCCGGTCCCGCTCCGGATTCCCCAGCTGATGAAACTCGAGAAAGATGTCCTGGAGAGCGTTCGACGGAATGCCGGGCCCGTTGTCGTAGACGTCGATTCGTATCGAACCGGCGCGCCTGCGCGCTCCCACCAGAACGCGACCATCGACCGTGTAACGCAGTGCGTTGGAAACGAGGTTGGCGAGTATTCGCTGTAGCATCGCGGGATCGGTGAGCACTATGGCCTCCGTCCGGCGCACTCGCAGTCTGTTGCCGGTGAGTCCGGCGATCGGCCGGTGCTCGTCGTTCAGGCGCTCCAGCAGCGCCGCCAGATCCACCGGCCCGATCTCGGGCCGCACCACCCCCGCGTCGAGCTTGGAAATGTCGAGGAGGCTGTTCAGCATCGAGTCGATGGCGTCCACCGCGCCGTCGATCTGCTTGAAGACCGGCGCGGCGCCTTCGTCGCGCACACGGTCGGCCAGCGTCGCGATGAGCAGGCCGAGCGCATGAATGGGCTGTCTCAGATCGTGGCTGGCTGCAGCGAGAAAGCGCGTCTTCGCGGCATTCGCCTGCTCGGCGCTGCGCCGCGCCGCCTCGAGCGCTGCCTCCCGCCGCTTGAGATCGGAGATGTCGGTATAGGTCACGACGCGGCCGCCGTCCGGCATCGTGTTCTGCGCCACCTCGACCACGGCGCCGTCGTCGCGGTGATATTCGGCGCGCTGAAGGTCGCCGAGTTCCAGGGGCGGCTGCGCGGACGCCAGCAGCTCCCGGATCGGAATACCTTCGCTCACTTTCGCTCCAGGCACGCGCAGCAAATCGACGAATTGGGGATTCCACATCCGCAGCCTGCCATTGCCGTCGGAGAGGCTGATTCCCTGCCGCATGTTGTGCAGCGTCGCCTCGAGCAGCGCGGTCTTTTCTTCGGCCTCGCGGCGCAGGGCGAGATTTTCGAAGCTCAGCTGCAATGAATCGTTGAGCAGCCGATGAACGTTCCGCGCTCCCACGACGTAGGCCATCGATGCAACGGCGGCGAGCAGGGCGACCGTGTTGCTGATGAGATCGCCGTGCCATAGCAGGACACCGATCAGGGCACCCATGGACGGACCGACCACCACCCAGAAGGAAGGCAGGTACGACGCCAGATTGACGACCGAGCCCGCGGCCACCCCCATCAGAATCACGGTCATGGTAATAAGACTGATGGGATGCGCGGGGTCGAGAAACAGGAAGCAGGCCACGGCCCAAACGGTGCCGACCAGGGCGGAGCCGGCGGCCGAAATCATGGCCCACTGCGCGATCCCCTGGTTTGGCGGATTGCGACGGTAGAACAGCCCGATCTGCGCAAAGCGCACCAAATTGACCATCACCAGTGCGACCAGCCAGCCGACCAGCAATTGCCGCGGAACGATGTCCCACAATACGTAAGCCAGGATGCCGGCGACGATGAACAGAGTCACGATGGAGGCCGGAGCCTGGCGGTAGAGATAGCGCACCAGCTCCGCCTTGACGTCGTTACCGAAAGCGCCGGCGGGCAGCGCGACGGCCGTGCTCGCTGAAGTGGCCATAGTAGTTGAGCTCCCCGGATCCCTCCGGATCCTCCTGAACTGCGCGATTCGCTCGCAGGACGGTGGGAGACTATGCCTGCTGCGGACCCCAGGCAATATGACTAACGTTTAGGCTGCTTTGCCTTTGGCTGGATCTCGGTCCACCCCAATGCCTCGCACGCCGGGCTAGAATCCGGCTACCGGAGAAGGGGCCGGCAAATCGGATGAAAATCCTCGTCGTCGACGACCATCCCATGATGGCCGAGGCACTGCGTCTTGCGCTGCTCACGCTCGAGCGCGCGGCCGACGTGGTGTGCGTCGGCGATCTCGCAGGTGCGCTTGCAGCGACCGCCGACGATACCTTCGATCTCGCGCTGCTCGACTTGGGTTTGCCCGACTGTGCCGGGCACGACGGCCTCGTGCGGCTGAGGGAAGAGCGACCCTACCTTCCAGTCGTCGTCGTATCCGGCGTCAGCGACTCCGAAGCCATTGTCAGCGCGCTCGACCTCGGTGCGATGGGCTTCATTCCGAAGACATCATCGAGAGAAGTGATGCTCAATGCCGTCCGGTTGGTTGCGTCGGGAGGCATCTTCGTTCCAATCGAGGCGCTCAAATCGCGTTCCGGCAGGGGCGCCGGGCCCGCCGCAACGGCCGCTCCTCCCGCAATGGACCGGCCACCCGCGGCTCCCGGAGCGGCCGCGATCACGCCCGCCGGCCTCGGTCTCACCCCCAGGCAGGGCGACGTGCTGTCGCTCGTTCTCAAGGGGTTGCCGAATAAGCTCATCGCCCGCAAGCTGGACATCACCGAAGGCACCGTTAAGGCTCACGTCAGCGCCGTCCTGCAGGCGCTCAGCGTCAGCACGCGCACTCAGGCCCTGATTGCGGCAACGCGCCTCGGGCTGCACTTGGAAGACTAGCTCGGCAAAGGTCGCTCGGTCGCGAGCGGCGACGCCGACCTCCAACGCCTCGTATCCCTACCGACGTCGTAAGGCGTCGGTCCAATTTTCTCCGCGCGTCCATCCACGCACCATGCGTTCCTGCATGCCGGCTCGCTTCGTGTCGGCGCGGGCGAAGCAACTTGCGTGGAGGTCGCATGGAAATTCTGCTGCTCTATCTGATAGCGGGGCTGTTGGCCGGCTTTCTCGCCGGGCTTCTGGGCATTGGCGGCGGGCTGGTCCTGGTGCCGGTGCTGATCGCGCTCTTTACCATGCAGGACTTTCCGCCAGGCGCGATCATGCCGCTCGCCCTCGGCACATCGCTCGCCACGATAGTCTTCACGTCCGTAGCCAGTACGTGCGCCCACCACGCGAAGGGCGCGGTGGATTGGCGCACGCTCCGGCACATGACACCAGGCATCATCGCCGGCGCGCTCGGGTGCACCGCGATCGCAGCCTGCCTGTCGCCGACGGTGCTCAAGATTATCTTCGCGAGCTATTCGGGACTGGCCGCGACGCAGCTCGTCTGCAACATCGATCCACCTGCGTCGCGACAACTGCCCGGGCCGGCCGGGCTGGCGGCGGTCGGCGGCGTGGTAGGCGGAATCTCGGTGCTCGCCGGAGTCGGCGGGGCCATAACCTCGATTCCATTCCTCATCTGGTGCAACGTCCCGGCCCGGGTCGCAATCGGCACGGCGTCGGCAATTGGGTTCCCCATCGCGGTCGCCGGCTCACTCGGCTATATCGGTTACGGACTTGCAGCCGAGGTGCCGTCGCTCTCGCTCGGATTCGTTCACCTGCCTGCACTTGGGACGATCGCCGTTGCGACCGTGCTCACCGCACCGCTCGGCGCGCGCGCCTCGCACCGGCTGCCGGTGCCATTTCTGAAGAGGGCGCTCGCGGCGGTACTGTATGCGACGACGCTGCGCCTGCTGCTCGCGTGGGCGTAGCGCACGGGGTGTTTGCTGCGACGCAATTCCCCTGCACCCGGCTGCACTTGGATTCGCTTCGCTACCGCGTCACGGCCTCATGCGACGTCGGTCGTACCGAGCCCATCCGCCCCGGCTTCTCGCGTTCGTCTCAAACCGCTGTCGGGAAAGCCTTTTCCTCACCGCCACCCTGCTGATTCGACTTTCGTCGTATGGCTTGCCTCCAATTCCAGCGCGCGCGTTGGCCGACGAGAATCGGCGCCATGAAGTTAACCCAACTTCTTCCGCGCAGCGCCGGCGCGGCGAACCCGGTGCTCCAGCGAAGGAGAGGATCGTGAAAGACATGCGCGAAGGACTCAGATTGATTCAGAACAGCGAGCAGGGCGGTGATCGACTTCCCGTCTCGCGCCTGCGGGTCATCGCGGCAGTCATTGCCCTGACGGCGCTGATTGCTGCCGGATTGCATTGGCCACAGGGTGGTGCGGGCCCTGCTGTGCAGGAGACGACAGCGCAACCCTTTCCCGAGCCCGGCGTGTTCGACTACTTTCCGAGCCAGTTCGTGAATCAGGGGAAGGAAGTCGAGGAACAAGTACAACCGTTCTAGCCGACGCAGGGCTGAATGCGAAGCCGAGGCGCGAAGTTTGAACGCCATCAAAGGAGAGCGACATGATCGGTGCAGAGGAAAAGCGCAAACTGATGGAGCGAGCGGGCAACGACCCGACCCGTCCGCTGCGAGTAGTTCTGAAATGCGCGGTGTGCATCGGCTTGCTGGTGACGATCGCGGCCGGCCCTTGGACATTTTTGAGCTCGGGTGGTCCCACGGCTGCGAAGGGAAGCCACGTGGCTTCGAAAGCCGACGCTCCACGGGCGGAGGGCAAGCGTGTCTTCGACGAGGGACGCTACGGAGCGCACCAGGAGCCTAAGGGCGGCGTTACGAAGGAAAACGACGCGACGCCGAAGCGGACGGCTGCCGAATAGCTTCCACCATCGTCGGCCGGCCGCGGGCCGATGGCTGTCGAGCCTGTACTCCGGAGTCGCGTCCAGACCGTTCCGGTGTGGAAGCCTGGGCGCACACGACGACGGCCAAACCGTCAACCACGGTTGGTGTCGTAGCGGACCGCCAGCCGGTCCGGATCGGCGCCGAGCCAGAACGCGAGGCGCAGGTGCCACATGCGGAAGATCGTGCGGAGTATGCCGTGGCGTTCCCAGCGCCGCGCCGATGTCGTGATGCGGTGCTTCAGGCAGAGCGGCGGGCCGAAGCTCTTGAGGCGCTTGGTAAGGGCGATATCTTCCATCAGCGCGATTTCAGGATAGCCGCCGGCGGCGGTAAACAACGACCGGGTGACGAAGATGCCCTGATCGCCGGTCGCGATGCCGGTCCACCTCGAGCGCAGGTTCATGAGCAGCTCCACCGCCCGCAGCAGCGGGTGGGAGCCCGCGATGCGCGCGTCGAATCGCCCCCAGCTGCGGCGCGTGCGGTTGAGCCCGTCCACGATCAAGGCGTCGGCCTCGGGCGGCAGCACGCTGTCGGCATGCAGGAACAGCAGAATCGAGCCGAACGCGTTCTGGGCGCCGGCATTCATCTGGCGGGCCCGACCCCGCGGCGCAATCACCACCAGGTCCGCCCACGGCGCGGCAAGCTCGGCGGTTCCGTCGGTACTGCCGCCGTCGACCACGATCACTTCGTTGCCGCGCCAGCGCAGCGGCAGCAGCGCGCGCAGCGTGTCGACTATCCCCTCTGCTTCATTGAGGCAGGGGACGATGATGGAGATGGACATGCCAACTGGGTAAACGGTGGACTAGCAGACTGGGAGTGGCGAGCTCTTCAAGGGCAGCTTCATTTACTGTTCACGCTTCGTTGTTCACGGCTTTGCGTCGTTGAGTCCCCAATCATAGTCCAGGAAGCGGATTTCCGCCTTCTGCTCGCGGACGAGCCGCTGGTGCTCGGGGCGGCTCGCCAGCAATTCGGCGTAACCGGCAAGGAACTGCTTGCGCGACCGGACCGGCGGCCCGTTTCCGCCGATGCCTCGATAGCCGCTCGTCCAGTCCTGCCGGTACCATTCGAAAATTCGGGACACTTCGAGCCGGCCGTTGTCCGGATTGTAGCGGTTGCGGGACCGGTCGGAGAGGAAGCGGCGCGTCTGTTCCTCGAGCTGTGCCTCGAGGCGCTCGGCGACGTACGCCTCTTCCCGCAGCATGGGGCAGCCGATCGAGGCGCAGTTGACCGCGAAATGCACGCGCGGCTCGTCGTAGGCTCCCGGCTTTCTCAGCGTTTCGTGCTCGATCTGATCGAGCGAGAACGCGCGTCCGAGCAGCGTGACAAAGCGCTCCTTGAACGGGTTGCCGGTGAGCTTGCCGAAGTCCCAGATCGACCGGATGTCCGGGTAGCGCGTGAGTATCTTTTCCACGGCGTGCGCATTGTAGGCATTGATGAGGAACGCCATCCGCCGCCGCCGGTCCCAGCCGTCGAAGTTCCCGCGCGTCACCGAAGCCAGCGCATCGAGATAGCTCTTCAGTGCGGGGCGATCGGCCGCGAACCCGGCGTAGCGGACCCGGGAGGCCCTGTCCCCTTCGATCAGCACCACGTGTTTCTTCAGCAGCGCGGTCCACGCCTTGTGCTCGTGGTCGAAGCCCTGGGCTCCTGCGCTGCCTATCGTCAGCGCAAGCGCGAGGGCCGTTATAGGTGATAGGTGATGGGTGACGAGTGCTGGATTCATTGCTTCGCAGAGGGCGCTTACCGCCGCATCCACGCGTGATACTTTTCCACCCACGTCAGCAATTGCTGAGGCGCGTGGGCTTTCTTCCACGCGCCTGCGGCGTACTTGTTGGCTTCCGCGAACGTGGGATAGATGTGGATGGTGCCGAGGATCTTGTTCAAGCCGATGCCGTGGCGCATCGCCGCGATGAACTCGACGATC
>DATFWO010000155.1:0-2344 GCA_035259205.1 Burkholderiales bacterium
CCGGAGTTGGGGTCGTGAGTGTGGACGCGTCCGCGACCGATGCGGCCGACGCTGCCGCCCAGCTTGCTAAGATCGGCGGGATAGCCGCAGCGGTGCTCTTGGTCGCATACCCCGAGCCGGCGGCGTCCAGACGGAGGGACCGCGGGCGATCGCCGTCCTGCGCGAGCATTCGTCTTAGTATCGCGGAACGGTGGCGGCGCGAGTCTTCATTCGCCGCGCGATTCCGATCGCAAGGGCTTGAGGAGGATCGCAATGAAGTTACACACGTTTGTGGGTTCGCCGAACAGCCATAAGGTCCAGGCCGTCGTTGGTCATCTAGGTCTGGAGATCCAGGTCGAATATCACGACTTTGTTGGCGGTGACCTCAGAACAGCCGATTATCTCGCGCTCAACCCCAATGGGATGGTGCCGCTGCTGGTGAGGACGGCGCCTTTAAGCTGGCGTTTTCGGCGAGCTGCGCGGCGGGCCGTGGAAATTGATCTTGAGTTGGTCGAGGACTGGGACGCATTGGTCCGTGTCGAGCCGTTTTGGCTGCGCGAGCAGTCCGATGCTAATTGAGGAGCGGTGGGTCATCTTTGATCTCGCCGGTTCCCCCGATGGGTCGCAGACGTGCCAAATACAGCGCGCGCGCTGGGTGGTCTGCGGTCCATTGATCCCTCGAGCGCCGGCTGACGCATTCCGATTGCGTTCACATAGAGTACTAAGACACGTGTCGCGCAGTCCCAGACGCGCGAGCGTCGGTAGCGCGCGATCGCCGACTGGAACGCCAGGCCCTGGATCGTGCAGAAAAAGAGCGTTGCCGCGGCGGGGACGTCGGTGGTGGATGGCAGATCAGACGTTCGAATCGACTCTTCGAGAAGTGTCGTTACCTCGCGGTCGTACCATCGATGTAGAGCATGAAACTGCTCATGCAGAGCGGGGTACTGGTGGCGAATGTGATCCGAAAACACGACCTTGGCGAGGCCCGGATATCTTATGATCAATTCGACATGCCCCAGAAACATCCGCTTCAGCACCCATATGGGCGGCGGATGCTCCTGATCGCCCCGGGCTTCGGACCAGACATCGGCAAGGCGGTCCTGCAGCCATCCGATCACCGCCATCCAAATCGCCTCCTTGGTCGGGAAGTGACGGAAGACCCCCGGCTGGGATAGACCGATTGCGTCGGCGATAAGCTGCGCGCTCACGGCGTCCGCGCCGTGCTCGGCAACCAGTTCGAGAACTGTCTCCACGATCTGCCGCTTGCGCGCGGCAGCCGGCATCCGGCCGCGAAGCGTCGTCGAGCGTTTCAATTTTTATCCCCTCAGTTAGCGTTCACTAACTTATTACTGCGGAAATGAGCGGTCAAGAGCCCATGTACATTGACTTGACAACTGGTTTGTAAGTATGTACTCACTAACTGATGGAGGAGATCCGTCATGAAGCCGATCCGAAATTTGCGATACGCAGCGCTCGTGGCTGGTCTGTTGGCGTCGTCGGTCCTGGCGCCGGCGCGCCAGGGTGGCGCGGCGGGACAGTGGGGCGAGGTGCATTTTCCCGTCTCCTGCCAAGCTGGCGTCCAGCAGGCGTTCGATCAGGCGGTCGCAATGCTGCACTCGTTCTCGTTCGCCGAGGCGGCGAGCATGTTTGCCGCCGTCGCCCACGATGATCCCAACTGCGCGATGGCCTACTGGGGGCTGGCGACATCCGCGATGGGAAGCCTTTTCGCCGGCCGAGCCGGTCCCGCCGCCTTGGAAAAGGGCTGGGATTTCGTGCAACAGGCCAAAACCCTCGGTGCGAAGACGCCGCGCGAGGAGGCCTACATCGCCGCCGCCGAGGCGTTCTACCGCGAGGCGGACAAGAGAGACCACGGTCAGCGCATGCGCGCCTATGCTGACGCGCTAGAGCAGATCTACAGCAAGTATCGGGACGATCCCGAGGCCGAGATCTTCTACGCCTATGTCGTCACGGCGCTCGCACCGCCCACCGACAAGACCTACGCCTACCAGTTGAAGGGAGCCGCAATTCTTGAGCAGGCCCTCGCCAAGCATCCCAACCATCCTGGCGCGGTGCATTATCTGATCCACGCCTATGACCACACGCCGATCGCCGCGCGCGGGCTCGCGGTGGCGCGCCGCTACGCCACAATTGCGCCTTCGGCACCGCACGCGCTGCAAATCCCATCACATATTTTCGCTCGGCTGGGACTGTGGCAGGAATCGATCGATGCCAACCGCGCGGCGTCGAACGTCGAGGATCTCTTCTGGAAATTCCTCGCCATGCGCTTCCTGCTCTACAGCTACATGCAGACGGGGCAGGACGATTCTGCAAAGAAAGTGCTCGACGAACTCACCGCCATCGAGAC
>DATFWO010000156.1:0-8372 GCA_035259205.1 Burkholderiales bacterium
GTGCGCGTCGAGCGCCTGGCGAGCTCGGCCGATGCATCCTACGACGGGCTCGCGCGCGGGCCAGGCCTGTTTTACCTCAGCGCGACCCCGACTACCGGGAAATCCGCGGCCGACGTGGAACAGGGGCTGAGACGCGAGATGGCGAAGATCATCAACGAGGGCGTGACTCAGGACGAGCTGGACCGCGCGCAGGCGCAGGCGGTAGCGGCACACGTGTATCGAAGGGATTCGATGATGTACCAGGCCCGCGAGATCGGGTCGATGGAAATGGCCGGCATTTCGCACAAGACCATCGACCTACAGCTGCAGAAGCTGCGAGAGGTCACACCCGAGCAGGTGCGCGAGGTCGCGCGCAAGTACTTCGTGGAAGACGCGCTGACGGTCTCGTACCTCGACCCGCAACCCCTCGATGGCAAGCGGCCCGCCGCTCTGCCGGCGAGCGCCCGCCACGAGCAGTGACGGGTGACGAGTGACGGGTGACCAAAATCTGCGTGTGTTTTTCTTCCTGAAGTTCAGGATGACGCTCAACGGCTTTGCCCGCTGGCTCGCGGCGGCAATGCTTGCCGTGGTCGCTTTGCCCGCCCAAGCGCTGCTGCCCATCCAGCACTGGCAGACCTCGGGCGGGGCGCGGGTGTACTTCGTGGAAAATCACGACCTGCCGATGCTCGATCTGAGCGTCCAGTTCCCCGCCGGAGCGGGCTACGACGGTCCCGAGACCGCGGGTGTCGCCAGCATGACCAACCGCATGCTGCAGCTCGGTGCCGACGGCATGAGCGAGGATGAGATCGCGCGCCGGCTCGCCGACATCGGCGCGCAGCTCGGCGGACGATTCAGCACCGACCATGCCGGCCTCGCGCTGCGCACGCTCGTGAGCGCCAGGGAGCGGCGGCAGGCCCTCGATATCTTCGCGCGCGTGCTGCGCCGGCCGGAGTTCCCGCGGGAAGTGCTCGATCGCGAGAAGGTGCGGCTGATCGGAGCGCTAAAGGAAGCCGACACCAAGCCCGATACCATCGCCGCGCTCACCTTTTACCGCCTGCTGTACCGCGACCATCCGTACGCCCAGCGTGCCTCCGGCGAGGTCGCGACGGTGGAGAAGATCACGCGCGAGCAGCTGGTGGCGTTCCATCAACGAAACTACATTGCGCGGCACGGCGTCGTGGCGCTGATCGGCGACGTGTCGCGGGCCGAGGCCGAAGCGATTGCCGAGGAGGTGACACGGGGACTGCCGCAGTCGGCCGGTGCCGAGCCGCGGTTGCCGCCCGTGCCCGAGCTGCCTGCGGCGTCCTCGCGCGTCATCGCTCACCCGGCTTCGCAGGCGCACATCATGATCGGAGAGCCCGGCATCGCGCGCAACGACCCCGATTACTTCACGCTGTTCGTGGGCAACTACGTGCTGGGCGGGGGCGGCTTCGTATCGCGCATCACCGAGGAAGTCCGGCAAAAGCGCGGCCTCGCGTATTCCGCCTACAGCTATTTTTCGCCGCTGCAGGAGCGAGGGCCGTTCCTGGTCGGCGTGCAGACGCAGCGCAGCCAGGCGCAGGACGCGCTCAAGGTCGTGCGCGAGGTGCTGCGCGATTTCGTCGCAACCGGACCTACCGAAGCCGAGCTGACGGCGGCCAAGCAGAACATCATCGGCGGCTTCCCGTTGCGCATCGACAGCAACGCGAAGATCCATGAATACCTGGTGCTGATCGGCTCGTACGGGTTGCCGCTCACCTACCTCGACGATTTCGTGCCGAACGTGGAGAAAGTGACGGTGGCGCAAATCAAGGACGCCTTCTCGCGCCGCATCCATCCCGACCGTATGGTAACCGTGGTCGTCGGCGCCGATTCCGACAAGACCGCGACCGGTCCGAGCGATTAGGCGCACGCTCTGCCGGCGGGCATGAGGAACAAGGTCCGCATCATCGGTGGCGCCTGGCGCAGCCGGCTGATTTCATTTCCTCCCCGCAAGGACTTGCGCCCGACCCCGGACCGCGTTCGCGAAACCCTGTTCAACTGGCTGGGCCAGGATCTCACCGGGCGGCGCTGCCTTGACCTCTTCGCGGGCAGCGGAGCCCTCGGATTCGAAGCGGCCTCGCGCGGCGCGCAGCGGGTGGTGATGGTGGAGCGCGACCCGGTGATCTTCCGCGCGCTTGCGGCGAGCCGCGGCTGGCTCGGGGCCGGCGCAGTGGACCTCAAGAAAGAGGATGCGCTGGACTTTCTGCGCGCCGACGAAGAACTCTATGACGTCGTCTTTCTTGATCCGCCATTCGAAGCGGGCTACTGGCCGCGCCTCGCGCCGCTGCTGGTGGCGCGCCTGGCGCCGGAAGCGCTGGTCTATTACGAGAGCGGCGGCCGTGGCGAATCGCTCCCGGGCTGGCAAGTGCACAGATCCGGAAAAGCGGGGCAGGTCAGGTATCATGTCCTGAAATGGGCAGGGGATTCCTGACATGAACCACAAGGCGGTCTATCCCGGCACGTTCGACCCGATCACGCTCGGCCACGAAGATCTGGTGCGGCGCGCGGCAACGCTGTTCGACCATCTCATCGTCGCGGTCGCGGACGCGGCGGCGAAGCGGCCGTTCTTCACGCGCGACGAGCGCGTCGCGATGGTGCGGGAAGTCGTGAAGGACCTGAAAAACGTCGAAGTCGTCGGCTTCTCCGGATTGCTGATGAAGTTTGTGCAGCAGCACAGCGCGCGCGTCGTGATCCGGGGCCTGCGCGCGGTGTCGGATTTCGAATACGAGTTCCAGCTTGCCGGGATGAACCGCGGGATGTATCCGGATGTCGAAACACTGTTTCTGACGCCGGGAGAGCAGTACATGTTCGTTTCGGCCACGATCGTGCGGGAGATTTCGACCATGGGCGGGGACGTGAGCAAGTTCGTGCCGCCGTACGTGGCGAAGCAGCTCCACGCGAAGATCAAGCAGCTCGGAGGGAAGTAATGAGCAGGGGGAACGGGCCCCTTCCGGTAAATCATCGGAGCCTTCCCGTTCCCCCCGCACCCCCGGTCGCAGAAATGAACATCCCAGCGAGAGACAGGCGGTGACGACGGGCCCCTTCCGGCAAATCACCGGAGCCTTCCCGTTCCCCGCGCCCCCCGTGTCACAATGAGTCTTCTTCGAAGGTTCCATTGCCCCTATGGCTCTCATGATCACAGACGAATGCATCAACTGCGACGTGTGCGAGCCGGAGTGCCCGAACGACGCGATTTCGCAGGGAGAAGAGATTTACGTCATCGATCCCCGTAAATGCACGGAATGCGTCGGCCATTTCCCGGAGCCGCAGTGCGTCAAGGTGTGTCCGGTCGATTGCATCCCGCTGAATCCGGACGTGGTGGAGACCAAGGAGCAGCTCTACGCGAAGTACCTGGAGCTCACAAGCAAGAAGGTGTGAAGGGAGATTTGCCGGTCTGGAGCTCTTGAGGCTGGCTCCGAAAACAAAAAACCCGCCGATCCGGCGGGTTTTTGCCTTGGGAAGCCGAAAACCTACGCGGCTTTGCGCCGCAGGCCAGCCAAGCCGACCAGCCCGAGTCCCAGTAACGCGAGGGTCGTCGGTTCGGGCACGATGAAGCCGCGGATTTCGCCGCCGTTATACTGGGTCGTATGAAAATTGATGTAATCGCGTCCCGCCAGAATGTTCGGCAATTGCGCCGCAAGCGTGGTGCCATTGCCTTCGTTCAAGTCCCATGTCCCCGCGCATGTCCCGCCCACGCCAGTCGCGAAAGGTATGCAATCAAACAAGGGCGCTGCGTTGCCTGAGTTTGTATCGTTGAAAGGCGCGCCAAAAAAGCCCCAAACCACTGGAAATACCAATGGATTTGGTAGCGGGAGGCCCCCCGCATGGATGTGCGCGGCGATCAGATTGTCGTTGTCGCCAGGCGTTTGACGGGCTCCAGGCGGCCCAAAATCGATGTTGAAAACAGTCGCGGTGAAGCTTAGTTGGGTCTGCGCGTCGTTCAGAACAAAGTCCGCCGTGCCGAACGACAACGGCCTTGGATCACCCGGGTTTGGATCACCAGGACCTTTTGTGGGTGGACCTTTAGCAGGATCCGCGAACGAATTGGGCCCGGCTTCGTTAGAAGTCAGAAGATCCGTGTGAAAAATGAGCACAGCGTGCGCGCTGCCAACAGCCAGCAGCAGGGGGAGACAAAGAAGAACTACCGTCCGCAGTCGTGGCATGGCTCGGGCCTCCGTGAATTTATTAAGAACTCCCTCCAGCAGCAATCGCAACGGTGACTTTATGCATAAGCTGTACCAGTCAAGAGCATCTCTTACTTTTCAACGACATATGCATTGATCGCCTGCGGGGATGTAAAGATTTCCGACAACTTTTTCACGAAACTTGCGGGTCTGAAGGCTGGTAGTCGGCAAGGGCGGGGGGGCATAAAGTGTGACAAATGTGGCAATTCAAGAGGTTATATCTGATCTTGATGTCTGCCATCTCGGCGCTGGCAATGTAAAAAAAACCGACAAAAAAACAAGGGAATAATAGCCCATGGAACGGTGTTTACCGCGCCCGCGAAATTACGGTTTCTGGCATCGGGGACAATAAAAGGTAGCGCGCTGTCCCTGCCGTATTCCCTTCACGCTGGCTCCGCAGCGGTAGCACGGCTCGCCGGCGCGGTCGTAAACCATGAACTGGTCCTGGAAGTAGCCGGCCTGCCCGTCGCTCGCCACGTAGTCGCGCAGGGTACTGCCGCCTGCTCCGATCGCGAGCTCGAGAGTCTCGCGAATCTTCTCCACCAGGAGGTGGCAGCGCTCGCGCGTGAGCCGCCGCGCGGCGGTGCGCGGCGGAATGCCGGCACGAAAGAGCGCTTCGTTGGCGTAGATATTGCCGACGCCGGCGACAACGTGGCTGTCCATCAGTACGAGCTTGATCGCCGCGCTGCGATTGCGCGTCGAGCGGTGCAACCACGCGCCGTCGAAATCCGCGGAGAGCGGCTCCGGTCCGATGCCGGCCAGCAACGGATGGGAAAGGGTATTGCCGCTCTGCCACAGTACCAGGCCGAAGCGCCGTGGATCGCGCAGGCGCACGACGGTCCCGTTTTCAAGATTGAGATCGAAGTGGTCGTGCACGGCAGGCGGGGCACCGTCCGTCACGACCCAGAGCCGGCCCGACATGCCGAGATGGACTATCAGGGTTCCCGCGCCGCAGTCTACGAGCAAGTACTTGCCGCGGCGTGCGAGTCCACGGATGGTGGTGCCGGCGATGGCGCGCGGCAGCGCGCGCGGCACTGGCTGGCGCAGGGCGCGGTTGCGAATGACGACGTTGCGCACGCGCTGGCCGATCAGCAGCGGCGCGAGTCCCCTGCGGGTGGTTTCGACTTCAGGCAGTTCGGGCATTCAACCCCGGGAGCAGTGATCAGTGACCGGTGAAGCAGTTTAGTTGCTTTCCGGCATTTTGAGCTGTTCAACCGCGTTGGCACGGCAACATTCGCTTCATTGACCCGGGCTGGCTAATGGGTGACGCTATTTATTTTGCGTCCAGACAAAAAGGGGGGGCCATGAACAATTCCTTACTCGGACTCGCCGCGATCGCGCTCGCCGCTGGCGCGCCGATGGCGCAGGGACAGATCAATCCGACCGACCCGCAGCCGACCTGCAGCATGTGCCCGGGGACGGTCGTCCCGCGCGCCGAGCTGGAGGCCTATGTGAAGAAAGCGATCGCCGAGAAGCTCGTCGATCAACAGGTGCGAGACATCGAAATCGGCAAGGCCCACATCGGCATCGGCATGGTCTACCGCGGGAAGCTCGACAAGCCCAGGCCGGACTCGGTAGCCGAGCACGACCTCGTGAGCGAGGTCTACTACGTCATTTCCGGGTCGGCCACGCTCGTCCTCGGTCCGGACATCGTCAACCGGCAGCGGCGTCCCGCGACGCAGCGCACTGTCGTCGAGTTCAACGGACCGGGCAACAATGGCTCGGACATCAGGAACGGCGTGGCGCACGAGATCAAGGCGGGCGACGTCGTAGTCATCCCGGCGGGCACGGGGCACTGGTTCACGAAGATTGACGATCACATCAACTACGTGATGATCCGCATCGATCCAGACAAGGTCACGCCGCTGAAGAGCGAGGCGCAGTCTCAGGATTATCTGTCGAAGCCCGCGCCACGCGGCGAATGACGATTTTCGAGGCCACGTATGACGCGAGAAATTCTTCCATGTCGTTTGAACGCCGATCCCTGCTTGGGAGCGAAGTTGTATCGGCGGACGGAAATTCGAGCCGGTCCAACACTGACCCTATTTATTCTCTGGCATTCAATCTCGGTGAACGGGTAAACAGTGAACGGTGGTTCAGCCAGCTGGTCGAGTGGATCTCTTGGCTCTGGGCGGAGAGCAGATCGGGGAGCAGTGTTGACTTTATACTTATTTCATACGCTGTCGCAGCGTGCTCGAGCCATCTGCTGAGATTAGGTAGGAGGAAGACGCCAGATCAAGAAACTTGGGTGTGCCGGATGTCGGGCAAATACTGAATCTGTACATTCGTACTTATCTCTCCCCGGAGTGATTGTACCGTCGAATCATAGTGGTCGGTCCGGTCTCGTTTGCCCCCGTCGTGTCCCCGCTTTTTTCATGATGAAGCCGATGCCGGTTGCTAACACGAGTGAGGCTCCGAACGTTGTGACCAGAGAAATCAAGATGAACTTGTCCAAATACCTATCTACGAAATAGCCAACAATGTGAAACATGATTGCGCTTACCAGTGCTGCCGTCACCGAAGCGCTAATGAATCCCTTGATCTGCTTGTGACAAATGGCGCTGGTCACGATTGCAAAAGCAAGCAATACGATAACTGACACGATCAACTTCTCCAGTCATGGAAATCAGTAGCACGAACTGCATTTGCTCTGGGCATGGGAGAAAGCTCCGCCGCCAAAAACTTGCACCGAAACAGCGTAATCCACGGCGAGTGTTTTACATAGAACCACTCCGCTAGACAGCTTCTCGCACTGCTTGATAATGTCCCTTCGCAATTGGAGGTCACACTCCTCCTTGTTGGCTCCGCAGCGAGAGTAGCAGTCGTCATGTCGACGACACGCTACTGCTATATCGCCCGATCCAATTCGATCCGGGACGAAGGGTTGATTCCATCCGGAGCCGCAGAATCCAGGGCTGGCGCTACCTCCCCCGAAGCTCAACGGATCAGTAGACGATGACAGGCGAGTAGGAGTTCCTCGTCCGCCAAGCAGTCCGAGCCGATCGACCGTGGAGAATGGATCGCCTTCAACATATGCCGCATACCGAGCTATTAGGGTGCGAATCCATCGACAGTCCAAACAACATACGTATAAAGAGTAGGCATCGCCGGTATTAAGAGCACCACGCCAATTGCGATCGTAACCATCCATCGCTTTCGTCGTTCTCGCTCCGACAAGACGAGCGCAAGAAGCCAGAGGAGCCAACTCAAGGCAATAAACATCCACACTTTGCCACGCATGACATTCGCATCGAATGTGAAAAGCAAGAACCAGATCGCGCTCGCGAACAGCGCATGGAGGAGGCAAGCGACCTCCGCCCACGACAACTTAGATAACCACACTTTCACGGTCGTCACTCAAAGTAACGCAACGCTTTCTGGCAGAAAAAATACGCACCCGTTTCAGTTCCGGGACGCGGCGGTTTCGGCCAAGCTTGTGGCGGCTTTCCTTTCAATTCGCTCAAGCAACTTACAAGGACCTTGTCACATTCCTTCTTACCTTCTTTTGCTCGGGATCCAGATGGGCAGCTGTCGCATTTGAATGTGGCATAGCAATAGTCGTGTGCCATACAGCATTCATCTAGGCTATCAATTGGACCCGCCGGATTCTGCGGAATAATCGGCCCTTGACGCCCGCCACTCCAGTTCTGGCCACACCAATTCCCATAACGCGTGTCGAATCCGCTCCCTGGACTTGCCAGTCCAAAGGGATCCTCCCAGCGCAATGGCGATGAACCCACGTACGCATAGATATTCACACCGCCCCGCAACCCGACCGGATCGGATTGGATGTATCGGCCGATGGTCGGATCGTAATCTCGGAAGTAGTTGTAATGAAGATTCGTCTCCTTGTCGAAGTACTGGCCGGGAAACCTCAGATTGCAGGTGAACATCCCCAGGCCGGAGGGGTTTTCATTCGGCACCGTGTTCCCGAAGGGCTCGGTGTTGTCCCACCGCCACACCGTCTGGGCCGCCTGGTTCGCGATCAAGCGCGGGGTGTTCAAGTGATCCGTGTGAATGAAGTAAAGCTGCGCCACTCCTGAATTAACCGTGATGTTAACGGGGGCCGAGGTCGTCGCCGCCCCACTATTGTCGGTCGCCTTTGCCGTCAAGACATAGCTCCCCGCCGCCACATCGGTCCAGTTGAACGTGGACGAGCTACCAGTCACGCTGGCGATCAGGTTGGTG
>DATFWO010000157.1:0-3298 GCA_035259205.1 Burkholderiales bacterium
TAGTACCCGAAGCGCGGAGCCCCGGATCGCCCGGACGCGGGGTTGCGAGCCCCACGCGCGGGTGCCGCTTCCGGCTCCATCCTCTGGAACGCCTCCGGAAGACGCCCTTCATCGAGCCGGAACAAAACAAGAACAACATAAAGCGAAATGGGAGTCAAGCGCAGTTGAAGGACCGCAGCGAAAATTCCCAGCAGTCGCCCCCGCGAAGGCGGGCGCCCATGGCCACCAGCCTCGCAATGATCGCAAACACAGGGGTTATGGGTTCCCGCCTGCGCGGGAACGACAGCGGGGCCGCCTTCGCGGGAGCGACAGTCAACCTGTGTCCCGCACGCGGTGCAGCGCGCGGCTCAACACGTTTCGATGTCCAATTGTCGCGCGGTGCACCGCAGACCCGGGACCGCGCAACGCTCGGTGCTTTGGGCGATCCCGTGTCTGCAGCGCACCGTTGCGCTTCGCTCCACGCTGCGCTGCGCACGGGAAACAGGAGGGGGAGTCCCGTTTTCACAGGAGCGGCAGAACTCCGTTGCCGGCGCGCGCGATGGCGCGCCATGAGCGCGGCGAAATCAGGGATGAGAGCGTTGCAACGATCATCACGCTTTCGCGCGTGGTGCTCGATATCCCCGACAGGCGGCCACGATTTCGATATCATCCATCCCGCCTGCCCGGTTGGAGGGGGGTCGAACGCAGTTCGACCAGCTGAAACGCTCAGTTCCACGGGAGGTATCAAATGGACGCGACGCGACGTGCCCTTCTGGGCGCAGCCGCACTGGGCGCGAGCGGGCTCGCGCTCATGCAGAACGCGGCCGGTGTCGGCACAACCGATCACGGCAATCCGGGCGAAGGCGGGTACGGGCGAAACGCGGTGCAGCTTCCGCCCGGCGCCAAGGTCGCCTACCACGACCCGAAAGACATCGAGGCCATGCCGGAGTTCAGGTATTCGCTCGACGGCAACGACCCGAAAATCACATCGGGCGGCTGGGCCAAGGAATCCACAATCCATCAGCTCCCGGTGAGCAAAGGGATCGCCGGCGTTCACATGTTCCTCAACCCGGGCGCATCGCGCGAGCTGCATTGGCACGCCATCGCGGCCGAATGGGCCTTCGTCATCGACGGCCGATGCCAGACGGTGGTGATCGAGCCTTCAGGCGCGAGCGAGATCAACAACTACGAGCCGGGCGATCTCTGGTACTTCGCCAAGGGCCACGGCCATTCGATCCAGTGCATCGGCGACAAGCCCTGCCACTTCATCCTGTCCTTCGACAATGGTGCGTTCTCGGAGCACGGCACCTTTTCGATCACCGACTGGATCGACGTGACGCCGAAGGAGATCGTGGCAGCCAACTTCAATCTGCCGAAGGACGTGTTCGACGCGTTCCCCAAAGGCGAGGCCTACACACAGGCGGGGCCGATCGTGCCTGTTTCGCAGGCCCTCGACGCGCCCTGGCCGAAGGAGTCGACACACAAATTCAGGCTGCTGCGAGACCAAAGGGCAGCCCGTGAGTTCGAGGGCGGGACGTTCCGCCTTGCCACGGTCGACGAGTTCCCGGCCTCCAGGACCATGTCCGGCGGCCTGATGACCATCGGGAAGGGAAAGCAGCGCAATCTGCATTGGCACGTCAATGCGAACGAATGGCAATACTATCTGCGTGGCAAAGGGCAGGTCGTGCTGTTCGGATCGGGCGGACGCAGCAAGGTCACCGACGCGAATGCGGGAGACGCGGTTTACGTTCCGGCCGGTTTCGGACACGCGATCAGGAATACCGGAGACGAAGACCTCGAGATCGTGCAAACGTGGGACAATGGCAAGTTCGAGGAGATCGACCTCGACCAATGGGTGCGGGCGAGCCCGAATTATCTGCTGGCGAACAATTTCGCGGTGCCCGAGTCGACGGTCAGCAAACTGAAGCAGACGTAGAGGCTTACATGCCTGTTCAGCCGCTCGCGACGCAGGCAGGCCTGGAGGCGGCGATGAAGTGGGGCAGATGGCTCCTCGTATTCGCGACGGCGTCGTGCACGTTGCCGCACGCCGCCGCGGCCGACGACACGGCCGCCAAGGCGGCTCTGACCCGGCAGCTCGAGCACCAGCTGCCGGGCAACTGGCAGATGCACGTGCGCTGGCGCGAGGGAACCCTGCTCGCCTCCTTCATGCCGCCCTACCAGGAAGCCTTCGATCTCTGGTACCAGCCGGACGTCCTCCTGGACAGGATGAAGGGGCTGTGCCCGGTCGCGGGCGACCCGATCTGGCATATGCTCACACCGGCCCAGGACATCGTCATGGAGCCGACCGTCGGCGGCAAGACGGCGGAAGGAATGCGGGTGAGCTGCCGCAACGCGGTTCGCAAACCGAGCTGAGGAGCGGCACGATCGCCATGGGCGTCGCGGGCAGACCTGGCTACGACGCCAGCCGGTAGAACCCCAGCTTCTGCAACACCGGCTCGTCGGTGACGCGGAACAGGAGCGCGTCGTCGGCGGCCTCGTGATGATGCGGGCGCCACGCCGGCGCCGCGATGACGTCGCCGCGCGACCAGCTGAAGCGCTGCCCGTCCACCTCGGTGACGCCGGAGCCGCCCACGACGGCGTAGAGATTGTTGGCGGTGCTGCGATGCCCGGCGGTGCGCACGCCCGGCGCGAGCCGCATCATGTGCAGCGCGATCGTGTCGAGCGCCGGACTGCCGAGCTCGATGCTGGTGCCGAAGGGACCGTCCGGCTCGGGCGGGGCCGCATCGAGCCGGCGCAGCGTTTCGGCGAGCGTGAACACGAACGGCGAGTCCGTGGTCGGCGGCGCAGCGTCCTGTTCGGCGCGCGGGCGCGCAAAAGCCGCATGGCTCGTCTCCTCCTCCAGCGGCTCGAAGAACATGGGCTCGAGCAGCTGCACCAGCGGCGCGTCGAGGAAGTCGAGCCAGTAGGCGCAGGCGCGGCTGTCGTTGCCGTGGCCGTGGCTGGACCAGTTGGGCGTCAGCAGCACGTCGCCCGGCTCCATGGCGATGTTGATCCCGTCCACCACCGTATAGGTGCCGGGCTCGGCATCGAGGATCAGGCGCAGCGCATTGGGCGTGTGGCGGTGCGCGCGCGCCCACTCGCCCGGCATGATCATCTGGTAGGCGGCCACGATGGTGCGCACCGTGCCGTAGGTGTTGCCTTCGGCGGGATTGAACAGGATGAGGTTGCGGCGCTCGGCAAGCTCGGTGTTGATGAGGCGGCCGGCGGCGTCGAGCGCGCCGCGCGCCTGCTCGTAGCGCCAGTGGGTCGGCTGGAACGTCTTGCGCGGACTCGCCCACAGCGACGGCATCGGCTTGTT
>DATFWO010000158.1:0-4436 GCA_035259205.1 Burkholderiales bacterium
CCCTGGACAGCCTGATGAGCATGAACTCCGAGATCACCGTCATGGAGCGCATCCTGCGCGCCCTGATGGAGGCCAATCAGGAGGAAGACTCCGGGACCGTCCCGACCTCGGCGAAGAAGTCCGAGCCCCTGCCCTCCTGAGGCTGGCCTAGCTGTTAAAGCCAGGCAGGTTGTTCATAGCGAGAACTGCTCGCGCCGAGTCATGGGTGCTGAATAGTTCGAGCCCGTGGGCTGCCGGCGGCGTTGTAGATCGCAGCCAGGGCTGAACCCCCACGGGCCCGCCGCCGTGAAGTGGCATACGGGCGGTGGCAAGCCCAACGCCCGCAGGAGCGCCTGAATGCAGCTCTGGCGCTGTCTCCTGAACGCCTACTCGTATTGCCTCAGCGGAACTTCGCAATCCGAACAACGCACGCGGCCAGTGGTATAGGTCATCATACAAATCGGGCAGTAGCTGGCCGCGCCCTCGTCACGGGACGGCAGACTGGCACTCACATGCCTCAGCATCCCCTGGTACGCGTCGGCGACTCGCTGCCAGAATTCACGGTGTTCAGCAGGCGATGCCGTGTCCACGGCACTCGCTTCGAGAGTGCGAAGCCTCCGATGAATCTGTAAGTTGAGCTCTCTACCCTCCAGGACCAACGCCTCGAGCACCGCTGGGTGGAAGGCTCCGAAAACCCGAACGGCGACCGGGCGGAGCGCTAGCATGGACGAAAAGGGTAGCAACACGACATGCGCCAAGTGCCGACCGATCTTGCTCCTAGGTAGCGCGCAACGCTGCAAGGTCACGAAAACGAGACAAACCACCGCTGCATGCAGGACAACGATCGCAAAAAAGACGACCTCAAGGGAAGGATACCACGCGACCGTCGGCGCAAGGGCGAGCGGCAATCCCAGGAACATGGCCACGAAGAGTCCGAGGCTGAGCACGCGGAGCCAACTTGCGGTTCGCTGGAGCCTCGCTTGAAGATCGCGAGCGGCGACGATATCGAACCGCGCCGCGAGCCACGTCTCTAGCGCGCCGATGCGCTGGTCGGCGCGCAGGCCGCGTAACGTCTCGACTAGGTCTCTCAGTGTCTCGGCAGTTTCGTCGAGTAGAGTCCGGGTAAGAACGCGCGCGCCGGAGCGTAGCGTCCGCCGGGCAACGACGAGAGGCTCCATCCCGGCGAAGGGTAGGAGACCACCATACCCATCGACGAGACCGGATGGGGAGCCACTCGTGGCAAGTTCCGGTGACCACACTCCCTGCTCCGTCACCACGAGTGGGATCTCTTCTGACCGCAGAACGTCAGCTGTAGGCATCATGGCCTCGAAAGAGAGCCCGCGCGGGGCCACGCGGAACCGACGACCTGTCGGCGCCACGAGCACCTCCTCACCTTGACGCACGAAGGTCCAAGCCTCGATGGCGTACAAGGCGATGAGCCAGGGAAGGGTAGTAGTAGGACTCACATCGATGGAGGCTCAACGGTCGGCCTCTCGTGAACTTCCCGCGTACCGAAAAGACGCCGGAGCAGGCGAGTGAAGAAGGAGGCGATGCCGAGAACCCCCACCAAAATTGCCTTCCAGGCGGCGGCCACTAGCGCCCCGAGCTTACCGAAAAGACCGAGCTTCGCCGCTGCCGCGCCCGCGCCTCCCGCTATCAACGCTGCGAGACCGATCTGCGCCACGTGATCGCCCGAGACGTACTCCGCATAGGTCTTGCCGGGCCGATAGGAAAACCCACCTAACATCTGCTCGAACTGAGACTTAGCTGTGGCCAGGCGGTCGGGCTCATCGACCAGGGTGACGGACATGTAGCCGTGGCGCCCTAGCAGCCGAACGTTGTAGTTGGCCACGTCGGCTCCGCTGTCGTCGCGAGCAAGCATCGCCCACTGCAGGTTGTGGGTGCGCGCATCGTAGTTCGGCTTCTCGATCCAGCCGACCACATGCAGACCGGGTATCCCATGTTGCTTGCGCTCCTTGTTCGCCTCCTCGGTCGCTTCCTTGATGCTCCCGAGAAGCGCATCCGCGTCGATCTCATCCCGGTCGTCGTCGCGGACGTACCCGACCGCACGGTACTCGAATACCGCAAACCATGCATTCTCCTCGCTGCGCGGCAGAATGAGGCCAACTTCGGAGCCGTTCACCACGTTACCCATCTTCTTCATGAGCCGGCCGGTGTCTTCGGCGCCCGCAAACGCATAGCCCGCGGGGACCCGGACCTGTGCTACGTCGTCGCCAAGCGTGGCGGTTGCCGGTCCTGACAACCACTGGACATCTGACCCCGCATCCTGGCTGTCGGCCGTAGCTGAGAGCGTGGCCACGAGGAGGACGGCGAGCAGAGCGGTCATGTTCCCACGATAGAATGAGAAGGAATGACAGTCAATTGAAATAGCCTCCCATTGCGCACCTAGCTCGCCGGGCGTAAGTCTTAGCGCCAACCATATGACCAGCCCCCCAGACGTCGCCGTATGGTATGGGGTTTTCTTGACCTCTACCGTGGCCCATGAAGCAGCACACGCGTTTACGGCGCTACGTCTGGGCGATCCGACGGCCTATCAGGGTGGGCAGGTGACGCTTGATCCACGACCGCACGTACGCCGCGAACCCGTTGGGACGGTCTTGGTGCCACTCCTGTCACTCGCAAGCGGCGGCGCGATGATCGGGTGGGCAAGCACGCCATACGACCCCGAATGGGCAATGCGTCATCCGCGGCAAGCGGCCATGATGGCGCTCGCAGGGCCACTGGCGAACCTACTGTTGGTGGCCGTTTGCGGTTGCGCGATCCGTTTTGGTGTCGCAGCCGGCGTCCTGGGAGCACCTCGGGCAGTGTCACCCTCGGTCGTCGCGATCGGGCCGCCGGGCACCTGGTCGGCGCTTGCGCTGATACTGAGCGTAGGTTTCTCGCTGAACCTGACGCTCTTTGCTTTGAACCTGATCCCCTTACCGCCATTTGACGGCGGCGCCGCGCTTCCCATCATGCTCCCCACTGCTGGGGGTCAAGCATATCGGCGCATGATCATAGCGAGTAGGGGCGTCGCCATGGTCGGTGTGCTCATCGCCTTCCAAGCGATCGGACCGATCTCGCACCGCGCCTTCCTAGCCGCGGTCAACCTATTGTACGCGCCGGCTATTCAGTACCGGTGACTCGTCCCGGCGAGTTTCTATCCTTCCCGCGGCGGCGCCGGGTTCACGAGATCGAGCCCGAGCGTGCGCGGGAACAGCGACGCGATCTCCTCCGGCGTCCAGCGCCCGTCCTTCTGCATCGTCCGCACCGGCGCCGGGTAGTTGAGCAACGCGATCAGACCGCCCATTACGAAGAACACCTGACCGTTCACCTCGGCGGCGGCATCGGTCGCGAGGTAGACCACCCATGGCGCCACGTTCTCCGGACCGGTGTGCTCGAGCTGGAAGGTCCGCTGGCCGCCCGGGCTCGCGATGCCACTCTTCTGCCGCGCCGCGCGCGCGCTGTCGGGCACCGTCTGCGTCATGCGGGTGCTGGCCCCCGGGCACACCGCATTGACCGTGATGCCGTACTTGCCGAGGTCGCGAGCCGCGACGCGCGTCAGCCCCGTGATGCCGTCCTTGGCCGCACCGTAGTTGGCCTGCCCGGAGTTGCCGAACACGCCCGAGGTGGACGACATCGACACGATACGCCCGCGCCGCTGCTCCCGCATGCGCACCGCGGCGTGCCGCATGCAGTTGAAGCTGCCCTTCAGGTGGACCGCGATGACCGCGTCCCAGTCCTCCTCGCTCATGTTGAACAGCATGCGGTCGCGCAGGATACCGGCGTTGTTCACCAGGATGTCGATGCTGCCGAACTCGCGCACCGCGGTGTCGACGATGCGCTCGGCGGCCGCGAAGTCGGTGACGCTGTCGTGGTTCGCGACGGCGTTCCCGCCCCGCGCCTTGATGGCCGCCACCACCTCGTCCGCCACGCTGGCGGCGGCGCCGGTGCCGTCCACGTTCCCGCCCAGATCGTTCACCATCACCGCGGCCCCCTCGGCGGCCAGCAGCTCCGCGACGGCCCGGCCGATGCCACGGCCCGCGCCGGTGACCACCGCCGCGCGTCCCTTCAGTCGCTGACCCATCGCCCTCACGCCTCCTTCGGCGGCGCCGGATTCCTGACGCCCTGGAGCACCGTCGACGGTGCCTGGCGGTCGAGGTCGTCGAGCGTCCACACGCCGTGGGTGAAGAGCGTCTGCACCGGGCGCGGCTGCGACACCAGCGCCACCGCGCCGCCGTAGCACAGGAAGAACTGGCCGTTCACGTTCGCGGCGTGCTCGCTCGCCAGGTAGACGACCATCGGCGCGACGTCGTCCGGATTGAGATGCTCGATCTCGCCGGTGCCGCGGTCCTCCCGCTGGATGCCCTGCTGCTTGCGGATCTCGCGGGCCCGGAGATAGGCGTCGGTGACGGTCATGCGCGTGCCGGCGACCGGGCAGATCGAGTTGACCGTGA
>DATFWO010000159.1:0-16181 GCA_035259205.1 Burkholderiales bacterium
GCGATGGTCCGGTGCTGGTCCAGCACGAGCGCCACCGCACCGGCCTTGAACTCGTCCGTGAACCTCCTACGCGGCCGCTTAGCCTTGGCAAGTTTTTCCATCTTGGACACCATAACTGCCTCCCGTCTGGTGTCCACAAAAACCGGATCAAGCCCAACTTGCCGGGTGGCGACGTTGAAGCGGTTGTAAACGTTAGTAAGCGAGATCGCGAGCAGCAGCTGAGCGAGGGCCGGCTCTTTGTAATGCCGGGCGGCCTCGTTCCAGATCTCGTCCGGTACCGGATCCCGACATCGGTTCGGCGTCGGATCTCGCGATTCTGCCGCTCCAAGGGATCGGTCGAGTGCAACTGCCGCCAATGCGCCTCGGGAAATGCCATGTATTCGAGCACGCCGGCCTCGGCTTCCTCGACGAGCGCTGCCGCTGCGGGGTGCTTCGGCGCGACGTCCAAGCCGTCATGACCGATGGCGTTGCGCGGCTTCGGCCAGATAAGGAATCTTTCTCGAGCCAGCTCGTCCCGTCTCGTGGTTTTTGGTTCAGCGTCGGGCGGTCAGGAGGCCTCGGAGGCCCTTTGAACCCGTATCGTACAGGCCGTCGGGCGATGCCATCGCGATGCCACAGCGCTGCATCGTTGGCGTTCCTTGACTTGGATTGAGACGGCACGAGATGGTCGTGTTGGAACCGATCAATCGAATCGAAATGACCGAGGAAAGTGTCGCAAGCCAGCGCCACACCTCAGTTTATTGTTGAACTACTCGGGCGGGTTCGACTCCCGGCGCCTCCACCCTTAATTCAAGAACGATTCCAGCTGCTTTTGGGTGCCCCACCCCTCGAAAAGTCGCCTGATGCCACGGCGATGCCACGAAGATCGAGTAGCTTCACGGCATCCCGCGGCACCTCGGGCGAGAGGTGCGAGTACCGCATCGTCATTTCGATCGTCGCGTGGCCCATCAGCTCCTGCACGGCCTTGAGCGGCACGCCGCGCATGACCAGGTGCGAAGCGAACGTGTGGCGGAGAGCGTGCCAGCCGATCATGCGCAGTCCGGCTTTCTTGCACGCGCGCCACAGCGGCCACTTCTTCTCGTTCTTCTTGAACATGCGCCCATCGTCCGCACAGAAGACGAGCGGTCCGCGCAGATGCTGCTGCTGCTTGAGCGCGGTGAGCGCATCGTTGCTGAGTGGAACATCGCGCCCCTTGCCGCTCTTCGGCTCCGTGATCACGCCGCGCGTGACGGACTGACGAACGTGCAGCACGCCCACCCGTGAGGGCGCCGCTGGGTTGGTCTGGGCGCGACCTCCGCGCAGAGAGTCGACCATTTCATGTGCGCGGTCAGAACCGAAGCTATTTGTGTCGGGTCGTTACTTTGCCAACTTCATGACCGAGCCGTCGGCCACGTTGTTGGCGCTGGACGAGTTCAGCCAGAAAACCGCCCGATCATCGACCACCAGGCTACTCGGTCGGTCCTGCTGCGTCGCCAAGACGATCGGCGTTTGCTGCCCAGGTGGCAGCTTCATCACGGTTCCGGATTGACGCGTGAGACCGGCGTCGGTCCAATAGACAGCGCCCGAATCGACCGCAATGTCCCAGGGGCCGGCTTGGTTGGAGGCCAGCCTTACAGGGTTTCCGCCACTCGTCGGCAGGGTCAGGATCGCCCCATCTGGAAGCGCGATGTGTCCTGAAGCGTCGAACGTGCCCCCGTCCAGCCAGAACAGGTCGGACGAGCTCATGCGAAGTGCTGCCAGGTTGTGCTGTCCCGAGACCAGAGCCGCCGGCGCGCCTCCACGGGGCATTTTCATGATGGAGTAGTCGGACGCATTCGGACCGGTTGTTGCCATGCTTTCGGCGGCCCAGTAAAAGTTCGTCGGATCGACCACGATCCCGTAGGCGGGTTGGCCTGAACTGAGCATCGTGGCGGCTCCGCCGCCGAGCGGCGCCGTCATCACGGAGCCGTCATTGTTGTAAACCCATGCACTGCCGCTCCAGGTTTGGGTTCCCCAATTCGTCCAATAGATGCTGGTTGTGTCCAGCACGAGACGTTGGGGAAGTCGTGCGGTGGCGATTACAACCGGCGTACCCCCATTGAGCGGGCTCTTCATCACCGCCCCGTTCTCGTACGCAAAGGGCGCCTGCATCGAATAGTCGCCTGTGTTGGCCCAATAGGCGTACGTTGCATCGATCTGGAGCGTATGAGGGCCCCTCTGTCCCGAGGCGATCGTGAGCGGGGTCCCGCCCGAACGGGGCACGCTCATCACGGAACCATCACCGGTCGCCCCATTCCAAGCGTCCGCGTGTCCGTATGTGGTCCAGTAGACAGTGGCTTGATCGACGGCCAGTGAGGAGGGCACCAGCAGACCCGACGCGAGCACGACCGGTTGGCACGCGCCGGCGACGCACGCGCTTCCCTGGCAATCATGACCACAGCTCCCGCAGTTTTGCGGATCACTTTGCAGATCGGCGACGCACGCATCGGGCGGCGATGCGTCGGGTGCACCATCGCGGCTGCCAGCATCGTTGCTGTCACCATCGCGGTTGCCCGCGTCGTTGCCGTTGCCGTTGTTGCCGTTGCCGTTGTTGCCGTTGATGTTCGATCCTCCGCACGCCGCCATGCCGCTCGCAAGGAAGGCGAGCCCTGCAAGCGAGAACATCAATCGCCGACCATCGCCCGACCCTTTCTTCATTTCGTCACCACATTCCCTAATCACAGGCAGACGCCGTAGGTGGTGGAGGTGACGGGCGGCGGACCCGAATCGATCTGGACCGCAGTGCAGGTCGGGTTTAAGGCCGGGCAGGCAGTTCCCCCAGCGAGCAGGCAGGTCCGCCGACAAGAGGCCGGCGAGCCATAGCATGTGTAACCCGGCAAGCACTCGTTGGCGTAGTTGCAGCTCTGGCCGTTGCCTTTGCTGCCCGCGCCCACAAAGCCGCAGGTCGCCTGTGATGCGCACCCGCAAAGGGTCAGAGCGGTAGCGGTCGCGCAGGGCGCGAAGTAGCACGCGTTGCCGGATCCGCAGGGACCGGGGCCGGTTGCGGTCGGGTCGCAGCCACTCGAGGAGGCGCAGGCGTTGAACCCCAACGCGTTGTTGTTGTCGTCCGTCAGCACGATGTTGCAACACTGATTGGTGCCGCAATCACGGTTGACGTAACAGAGCCGGTAGCAGAGGTTGCCCACGCAGGCGCTGTGCGGAGCGCACCCGTCGGAGGTGGTGGTGGCGGTGCACGCCTGTCCCGGCGCGGCGGTGCCGGGAGCCAGACACTGACCCGTGTTGATCGTGCTGGTGACGTCGCAGCGCTGGCCGGGCGGGCAGCCGGTGTCGCAAACCGGGTCGCACACCATCGGTGGGGTCACAGGAGGCATGCACGAGGTGGGCGTGGCGTCGGGCGTGACCATCGCGTCAGGCAGACCGCCTGCGCCGCCTGCGCCGCCTGCGCCACCGGCGCCACCAGCGCCGCCCGGAGCCCCGCCTCCGCCCCCAGCGCCCGACCCGCCGGCGCCGCTGGAGCCCCCTGCGTCCCCGATTCCCCCGCTGCCGCCGAGCCCGTCTGGTCCTCCCGCATGGCCGTTCGAGCAGGCGGCGGCGCACAGAGTGGCCAATGCAGGCACACCGACGCGGCACCAGGTTGCAAGTCGCGAGAACCGGCCGGTCTGGCCGGCGATCCGTCGCATCATGTTGCAACCCCCGCGGAGTCGAGCGCATCCTGCGCACGACCGGTCCTTTGCCACAGGATCAACAGCGCAGCGATTCCGAACCGGCGACGGCTCATGCGTTGTTTCTTCCATTCAACGCGGACCACTCGTGCAAGCGCGGTGCCCCTCTGACCGCGCGGAAACATCACGGGTTCGCGCGCAGAGTGTCGCCCGCGAGCAGACGCCGAGTCGCTCTCCGGGCGACACAGCAGCGATAGCGCGTGCCGTCGAAGTACATGTGCTGATGCAGCGTGCCTCCCTGGACGACGTGATCGAGATCGCACATGCCGTTGTCTGCTTGTCCGTGTGTACGTGATCTTCTCGGCCTGGACGACGCCGAGGTCGGCGGCAGTGAAGTCAGTCCACGACCCGACCGCCGGTCAGATTGGCGACGGCCCCGGTCATCCCCTTGGCGAGATTGCAGGCCGCAAAGACTGCCGCGCCGGTGAGCTCGTCCAGGGTGGTCTGCCGGCGCGTGTGAGCCAGGCTTTCCAGGAGTGCCTGGAATTGCTCTCGGGTCGTGCCCAGCGCCTTGGCATGCAGGCTGTAGACGACGTCGATGGTTGCGGTCTCCGGGATCCCGGTCGAGCGGAGGCAGATGACGCGAATGCCTTGCGACGCATATTCCGCGGATAGATCGCGCGAGAGGGCCTCCATTGCCGCCCAAGCCGGCCCCATACCGCCGACGAGCGGCGCGCCCAAACGTCCCGGCTCCGGCGTATGCATCAAGATCACGCCCGACCGCTTCTCGAGCATGCGGCGAATCGCCGCGCGCGCAGTCAAGAAATGGGCTCGGGTGTAGGTCGCGATTGGCAGTGAGAAGCTGTCCACCGGCAGCTCGATAATCGGAATCCCCTGAATGCCCGCTTGTGGGATCCCGATCGCGTTGAAGGAGACGTCGATACCGCCCGCCTTCTCGGCGACCGCGCCAGCGTGCTCTTCCACCGCCCGCTCGTCGAGCGCATCAACTTGCGCGGCCTCCGCGACCCCACCTTCGGCGGCGATGCGAGCCGCCAGCTTTTCGACCGGCTCCAGCCGGCGACCCGTCAGGAACAGTTTCGCGCCCTCCTTGGCGAAGGCTCGTGCGACTGCCGAGCCAACTGCGCCCGCCGCGCCGTATATGACTGCACTCTTCTTCTCGAGCAACATGACATTCCTCCTCAGGAAAGAGGCGCGATTCCGCCCCCACTGATTCGATACGCCAGCTTGTCGAACGCCGCGGGGTTTTTGGCGAGCTCGACGATCGCCGCGCCGAAGATCGCTGGCGTGACGTGCGGAACCAGGCGCTGGGCGAATTCCTCGTCGCTGACGCCGGCTCGTCGCGCGTATGCGGCAATGCCGGCCCGCCCCAGCTCGGTCGACGGATTGAGATTGGGCAGCACGCAATGGACGCGGATCTCGAGGCCCGCGCGCGCGATTTCGGTGGCCGCATAGTCGGCGATGAACCACTGGGCCCGCTTGGCTGCGGCGTATCCGCCACTCGCCGGCGAACCCTGCAACGCGGCCCCGCTGGAAACGATGATGATCTGGCTGCCGCGCTTCATGGGGACGCGCAACGCCTGGCGCAACCAGACGAACGCCAGCTTCGCGTCGACCCGCCAGTTGGTTTCGAACGCCTCCCATTCGAGCTCGTGGAAAGGGCCCATCACCGGCGCGGCGCCAGCACACACCGCGACCAGGTCGGGCCGGCGTTCGCGGATCACCCTCTCGGCGAGCGCTTCGTCGACTCCGTCCCCGACGATCGGCTGCGTGCCTGCGACCTCCGCGACCAGCGCCGACAACGTTCGTTGGTTGCGGCCGATCACGACGACTTCGAAACCATTTGCGGCAAGCGACTCGACCGCGCCTCGACCCAGACCCCGACTCCCTCCGACCACCACGGCAACTTTGTTTGGCATGATCATTCTCCTTGGACATCCGCAATCCGAGCCTCACGCATGAGGTAGTCGACATGCACGTAGTCCTTGATTCGGACCACCTTGTCGTCTTGCCACCACAGCCTGATCGCCGCGTGAGGGCGCCAATCCTGCCCGACCTTCTTCCAGTGCACGACGAGCGGTTCGCCGTCGACCCACGCCGCCGACAGCTTCCACTCCCAAGGCAAAGCGGCGTAGTTGGCAAAGTAGGGCGCGTCCCGCACCTTGCCCTCGGTCGCCTCTACGACTTCGAGCCGAGCGTCGATGGCGATGAGCTCGTGCAGCGCGCTCCAATCCCGCCGGTTGAAGCAATCGACGTAAGCCAGCAGGAGCTTCTGTTTTCGGGCATCGAGCTCCGTCTGAGCGGGCGCGTTCTGGAGCGCGCGTAGCTTGGCCCGACCGCGATGCAGCGCCGCCTTGACGCCCCCGACAGTCGAATCGATGACCTCGGCCACCTCGGTCAGGCTGTACTGCAGCAAATCCTTGAGCAGCACGGCCGCACGCTCCTTCGGCGGCAGCTCACCCACCAGCGGAGCGAGCGTGTCGCCGATAGGCTCTCCTTCCCGCTCCTCTCCGGCGGGGAGCTCCGGTTCGCGATCGTCGTACGACACGGTGTCCTCCCGCTGTCTCTTCTTGCTGCGCAGGAAGTCGACGCATTTGCGATGTGCGATGCGAAACAACCATGGTTCGAGCCGGCTCGGGTCCTGCAGCGATGGCAGCCGATAAAACGCTTGTGCCAGCGTCTCTTGAACCAGATCCTCCCCATCCAGCACCGACCCGCACATGCGCGCGCAGAACCGATGCAGCTTGGGCCGCATCTCGCGAACGACGACCAGGAATTGGGCCTGCACGTCTTTGAGCGACGCTCGGAAACCGGCCGAGCGGTCCTCCGGTTGTTGCGCCATCGTTGTCCCTCTCCTAGATCGACGGAAATCGCCACCGAAAGGATACGCCGGGTCAGATCGAGGTGCGCCTCTCGCGAAACGCACTGGTCCTACCTGGTTCTTCCGGCGCGACCGGAAGGCCGACTTCGCCGCCGCCGGCGGCGAGGCCTCGTGCGCGGCGCCGTCGGCCAGGTCCTCGGGACGATGGACTCGGGCGACTTTCACCCAGGGCGAGTCTCCCGTGGCGCACCGCTGCTTCACCTCCTGCGCCACCAGAAGAACGACGCCGTTTGATGGGGCATCGCCGTTGAGCAGGGCGCGCGGAACACACCGGTTCGGTAGACTTGTCGAGCCGGCTCGTCCCGTCTCGTGGTTTTTGGTTCAACGTCGGGCGGTCACGAGGCCTCGGGGGTCCTTTGAACCCTCGTAGTATGGGACTGTGGACGATGCCATCGCGGTGCCACACTGCTGCATCTTGACGCTCTTTCACTTGGATTGAGACGGCACGACGAGGATTATTGGAACCAGATCAATCAGACTGAAATGACCGAGAAAAGTGTCGCAAGCCAGCGTCACACCTCAGTTTATTGTGAACTGCTCGGGCGGGTTAGACTTCCGGCGCCTCCACTGTTTTCGACAATGCGCGGTAGGTTGAACTTGCGGACGATGCCGCTCGCTGTCCACAAAGTAGATCAGAGCCGGTACTGAAGTCCCAGCCAGAGCGCAGGCAGGAGGTGCCAAGGCTCGGTCCCGTCGCGATCGATCCAGGTCACGGCCAGCCGGCCTTCCAGCACCACCCCGAGGGTTTGCGACAGCGGGATGCCGGCACCGATCCAGGGGCCGACCGCGAGGCCCTCGCTCCAGTGGTAACCCCAGTAGCCGCTTTCGATCAGCGCGCCGACGCCCAGCTCGACCCCGATCCAGGCCTGCAGGCGCTCGCCCCAGCCCATGCGCAGGCCGGCGTCGAGAAACGCGAGCGACTCACGCCCAACGTAGTCGCCGTCGCCGGTCGCGAAATCGGCGCTGAGCGAGAGGTACCGCCCGCGAAGCCCGAGCCGCCCCGACACCAGCGGGCCGGCTGCGCTGGTGGGAGCGGCCGAGCTGCCGAGCGTGAGCACGAGCGCGGGCGCCGCCGGCGAGCCGCCCTTTCCGCGTACCGCCACCGGTGCGGTCTCGACCAGCTCGCCCGAGCGCACCGCGCGCAGCTCGCCCGCACGCACTGAGATCTGGCCCGCCACCACGCGACCGCCGCGCCACGCACGAATCGTGTACTCGCCCGGCGGCACCACCAGCCGTGTTCCCGGCGCCGAAGCCAGCTCGGCCAGAGCCTCGTCCCGCCCGCGCTGAACCACCAGCACGCGGTCGAAGCCTTGCGGCAGCTCGAGCGTGGCCTCGTGCGTCGACAGCTCGCTCAAGACCAGGTCGCCGCGTCCCGACAGGCGGTAGCCGTAGGTCGGATGCTGCGCGCCCAGCACGATGCCGGACGTGGTCGACACCGTGTGCGTGAACGCATAGTGATACGCCTCGGACAAGGTCACGCGGCCATCGCCGGAGCTGTCAGCCGCGCCGCGCAGGCCCGACACCAGATGATGCGTAAAGAACGAGCCGCCGATCTCGCGCGACTCGAGCGCAATCTCGTCGGCGGCGCTCGATGTGAGCAGGGCCTCGCCGCTCGACGCGAGATCTTCAGTCAGCCGGATCTGGAAGGCCGGGCCCGGCGTGCCACCTTTGACCGCCAGCAGCGCCCCGCTTTTGCAGCTGTCGATGATGGTCACGCGCACGTCGGCGCCGGTGGCGGCCAGGCGGGCGCGCAGCTCGGCGAACGGCAGCGCCTGGTGGCCCAGCTCCAGCGATTGTCCGTCCGAGTGCCCGGAAAAATAGAAGATCAGCAGCACGCGGTTGGCGGGACTATGGCGGTGCCAGTCGGCGGCCTGTTGCTGGACCTGCGCAAGCGCGGCTTCGACGGCAGCCGGCGCCACGCCGCGCAGCAATGCCACGTCGGCCGGCGCGAAGCCGCCCAGCTCACGCAGCACCTGGGCGAGCTTGGCAGCGTCGGTTTCTGCGTAGCGCAGCGGGGGCTGCTCGCCCAGGCCGGCGTTGTTGCCGACCACGACCGCGAGCCGGCGCGTGTCGGCAGCAGCGGGCCGCACGCAGACGAGGATGGCGAGCGCGCTAAGCCACTTCACGGCGCCTCCTTTTCGAAGGTAAGCGAGATCTGGGTCCCCCCACCAGCGACGAGCGCATGCAGGACCTCGGCCGCCGACAGTGGGGCGCGCGAGAACAGGGCGCAGATGCGCTCCGGGCCCGGCGCAGCATCGAGCACGATGCTGGCCTGCAGCGTGACGCTCGTGCCCGTGGGCAGGCGCTGGCTCGGATAATAGATGCTCGCGTGACCGGCGGCATCGATCGACCCGATCGCGAGGTACGTCCAGCCCGCCGGCTCGACCGCGAACCGGAGCTGATCGCCGGCCCGCAACCGCGCCCTCGGCTCGACCGGGAACACGCTCTCGCCGCGTTTCGCGACTACATGGAGCGCCGGGCCGCCCTTGACTGACACAGACGGCTCGTGCCGTCGTGCGACCACGACTAGCGCGGCCAGCGCCAGGGCGGGCGCGAGCAGCGAGACCCACAGTCGCCGCGGGCGCGCGAGCGGCGGCACCCGCTGCCGCAGCACTGCACGCTCGAATCGCTGGCAGGCGGCGCGCGTAGCGGCCACCGCATCGCGACAGCCGGGGCACGCCTCGAGATGTGCGCGAGCGGCCGTGCTCTCGGCGGCGTCAAGCGCACCCAGCACCAGGGCATCGATGCGAAGGCTCGACAAATGCGGAGTCATGCCACCCTCGCACCGAACTTGCGCGCCCGCTCGCGGAACGCCTGCAGGCGATTGATCACCGTGCGGCGCGAAATGCCGAGCACGGCCGCCACTTCGGTGTGCTCGAGCCCGTCGACCCAGTGCAGCCAGGCCACGATCTGCAGCTTCTGGGGCAGGTGCAGGATGATGCGCAGCGCCAGATCGCGATCGACCAGCGCGTTCTCGGCGCGCGCGTCGGCGGGCTCGGGCAGCCGCTCGCGCAGCTCGGGCCGCAGGTGGCGCCGGCGCAGCTCGGAGAGGCAGGTATTGGTCGCGATGCGATAGATCCAGGCCAGCGCCTCGCGAGCATCCGGAGCGCGATCGAGGTGGCGCTGGATCTTCAAGAATGTCTCCTGCGTAGCGTCCTCGGCCGCCGCGTCGTCGCCCAGCAGGCGCACGCAGCGCGCGAAGATGATCGGTCCGTATGTCCGATACAGCACCGTCAGACGATCGGGTGTCATGTGCCCGCGCCGCGGACCCTTGATCAATAACCCACCAGCGCGCCGCCGAGTGCAAGAATCTTTCGCCGGCTCCGCGCGCTCGCGCGAGCGCTCAGAGTGACGGGGGTCACGGCAGGTTTTCTGCACACTTCGCACGCGGCACGCGTTGCAGTTGGCGTGGAACGGCGAGCGGTCGTGCTCCTGTTCACCCTATCGGCGGCCAGCTCGGTCCTGCTCGACGCCGGCGTTGTGTGCAGCAACGACGGCTCGCACTATGCTTTGGTGCGTGCTCTGGCCGACACACACACCGCGTCGATCGACAGCTTCGTCGCCTACACGCGGTGGGTCGACTATGCCTGGCGCGACGGCCACGCGTACTCGGATCGACCGCCCGGTACGGCAATGGCCGCCCTGCCGTTCTATCTCGCGGCGCGCACGCTCGGAATGTCAGAGCCTGCGCGCGAGAGCGCCACCTGTGGGCTTTCGATCCTGGCTGGCGCGCTGGCCGTCACGCTGGCGTTTCGCATCGGGCGGCGACTCGGCCTCTCGCTCGGCGGCGCGACGGTGGCCGCCCTGACGCTGGCGATGGCGACGCCGCTCCGCACGTACTCGTCGGTGCTGTTCAGCCACGCGCTGGCCGCCTGCCTGGTCGCTGCATACGTGCTGCTCGCGCTCTCAAATCGGCCGGCTTTCGTCATCGGCCTGCTCATCGGGTACGGCGTGACGGTCGATTATTCGACGGCGATCGTGGGCGCGGTCGTGGTGGTGGCGGTTGCGCGCGGCCGGCTGATACCGCTGGTGGCCGGTCTGATGGTGGGCATTCTGCCGGCGCTCGTCTATCACACGCTCGTGTTCGGCTCGCCGCTGGCGACACCCTACCGCTTCTTCGCGCGGACGGCCTGGCCGCGCAGCTTCCGCACCACCTACGACGGATCGCCGTGGACCGGCGTGCCCAGCCTGCTGTTCGGCTGGCGCGGCGGTCTCCTGCTGTATAGCCCGATTCTCCTGGCCGGGCTAGCCGCGCTGCCGCGCTGGCGCTGCCCGCCTGCGCTGCGCTTGCTGCTCCTGCCGGCGCTGCCACTCACGCTGCTGACCGCGCTGCATCATACCTGGTTCGGCGGTGGTACCAACGATGCGCGCTATCTGGTGCCGGTGGTGCCGCTCTTGTGCGTTCCCATCGGTGCGGCGTGGGATCTGGCCCACGAAAGCGGCCGTCGCGGGATCCTGCTCCTCCTGTTCCTGTCCGCGCAGATCCAGCTGGTCAAGCATGCGGTCGGCTGGTCGCGTGACGTCAGTCCGTGGCTGTCCGAGCTGGCGCGCCATGCCGAGACCGATCTGCCGGCGGCCGTACTGCGCTTTGCCGCCTGGTCGTTCCCGCACCCGGTCGCCGCGGCCCTGGTGTTGCTGGCAGGCGCGGGAGCAAGCGCGTTGCAGCGCGCGCAGCTCGCGCGGGCGCAGTCTGCATCGCAATCTTGTGCATCGCTCTAGTCATTCGTCCGGACGCGGGTCCCCAAGTCCGCGCGCGCGGCGTCAAGGGGCACGAGCAAGCACGCCTTCATAACCCCTTGCCCACGGAGAGAGCGCCAGAGAACGTGCAGAGATCGTCCAACCTGATGCTGGCCGTTCCTGCTGCCCGGGTTTGCTGGGGATCCATGATACCGGCAAAGGACATCGTGTAGTTGCCTTCCCTCCTTGCCAGCCCCGGTTCTTCGACCAACGGACCGCTTCCAAGGATCATTAGGGCTAGCATGCCCGATTCCTCTTCCTCTCGGACGGTTGCCGTGTAGCTCGCTGTGTGCACCAGAAGATCAGCAGAGCAGCCGGCAGGATCTTCGCCTGGGGCATCGTGGACTTGAGCCTGGCCCAACGGATTCATCGCTATCAGATGCAAAGTACAATTTGCTGCAAACGTCGCTTCCGCCGCCGAATCGCTTGGGCCGGCGATGTTCGTCATCAGCGTGACATCGCAACCTTGGGGAGCATACGAGCAATAGTTGTTGATGACGCAGCTGCCCGAGGGCGAAAGGGTTGCGCTACCTCGCATGATCGGCGCTCGCGCACACGCATGGTTCGCGCAAGCCTGAGCGGCGACGGCTTGCAGCGCAGTGGCATCGTCGGCGGTGACATCGGCGGGCACGGCGCCCAGCGCGATCGGACTGCGTTCGGTTAGCACCTGGAAGAGGACACACCCGGCAAGATAGGTTCCGCGCGTGGATGGGTGGCTGCCGTCGGCAGCGAAGAGCTCTTGAGCCGATGACGCGAGCTCCAATTTCCATGCATCGCCGATCGGCGCCATGATGCCGCCTACGCCCCAGGCCGCTTGCCTGTAGGAATCCTGCAACTCGGCCTGCATGGTTGCGGGAGTAAGCTCCGGGTTATCGTAGATTGCGTCGCCAGCGCGGCGAGCCCAGGTCTCGTAGTAGACGGGCGTCGCCCCTACGGCGTTGGCCTCGCGTCCGAAGCGTGCGGCAAAGTCCTCGAAGCCGCTCGGGTCCTGTAGCGGCCAAACCGCCTCCAGGCTTTGCCCCTGGATGACGATGTGGGTCCAGCCACCCGTACGAATCTTCGCCAGCGCATCGGTGGTTTGGTATAGGTCCGATAGCCTGGCCCCGCCCATGGTGACCGAATCGACCGCAATCTCGGGCGCCCCCGCGGCCGATGCCACGAGCGCGCGCACTTGCTCGGGCAAATCATTGACGTACGTGTAGCTGTTTCCCAGGAACAACACGCGCAGCGGTTTCAGCGCCCCGGCATCGGCCTGCGCGGCAGCATCATCGGCCACACCCGCGTCGACGGCTCCGCCGCTCGTGCAGGACGCGAGAGTCGAGATGGCGAGAAGCAGCGCAATCGCTCGTCGGCAAAGCTGCATAACCTACAGCGGCCGTCCTACCAAGGGCGCCCCTCTTTGTCCAGCCGTGAGTTGTCGAGGGCTGACGTTCATCCGCATCGTGCCCGAAGCACGCGAACTGCACGTCGACGCCAAGGGATTCGAGGCGTCGGTCGATCCGCTGGAGGCGGGCGGGGAAGCCTCTCTAAGGCCTACTCATCATCCCGGCAATTGGGCGAATTCTCGTACTCGAGGTAGGCGCCCCCGACGCCCCCGGCGACCCCGCCGATGGCCAGGCCCCAGCCACCGAAAAAATACGCGCCCGCGGTCGCGAGGGGGACCGCGCCAAGGATTGCGCCCGCCGTGACATCGTCGAGGCACTCACCGGCGTCATAGCGGCCACCCGCCACGTCCGCGAGCCTGGTCGGGCTCAGCTGCTTCATGGGACCTTCGCTCTCCCGTCGTCATCGGGCCAGCTCGGGTCAGGAAGCCTGAATCACTACCCGTCGTCGTCGGAGCAATAGCGAGAGTGCGACCCGACATAAACGCCCAAGCCGATGCCAATGAGCCCCCCAGGAATGCCCTCCCCCATAATAAATCCAGCCGTGCCGAACATCGCTGCGCCGAGTAGCTCATCGCTCCAACATTTGCCGGCGTTATAGCGGCCACCTGCGACGCTCGCGAGCGCGCTCGGGTCCAACTCTTTGCCAACTTCTGCTTTCATTTACGACGTACTCCTTCCTCGGCGAGCTGCACGCAACGAGCGTACCAATTCGCTACGTCCGCAAAAGCGTGGGGACGACAGGTCTCGTCGGAACGGCCCCCAAAAAAAACGGCTGGTTCCATCTGCCGGCTCGATCCCCGACCCGGACGGTCGTCTTTCGACGGCACCTGCACCTGGCCAGAGTAGCCACCATGGATGGATCAGCCGCCAGCAACTGTCGGTGACTACCTTCGGTTTACGCCATTTGACGCGACAACGGCGTCTCGGTCCGGGGCGCGCAACTTGAGCGCTTTCTTGCGCCCGGCCTTCCACTGCGTCTGCCCCAGCAGCATCACCGGTAGCCGCCGCGAAGTCGATCTCGTGGCTAGGCGAGTCGAGCCTGCGCGACCGTCTCCGGACGTGACTGCGTGATGCCGTATTTTTTGAGCTTGTCGATCAGCGTGACGCGGCTGGTTCCGAGACGTCGCGCGGCCGCGGACCGATTTCCGTTGGCCAGGACCAGCGCGCGCTCGATCAGGCTGCGCTCGAGGCTTTCGAGCTGTTCTCGCAGAGACAGACCGTCAGCGGAGTCCTCGGCGGGCGGAGCGGGCTGCCCGATGATCGGGTCCAGCGCCGCCGCGTCGATGACGCCGCCCGTCGACAGAGCCGCCAACCGCGCGATGGCGTTCTCGAGCTGGCGGACATTGCCGGGCCAGTCGAATTGCACCAGGCGCGCGAGAAATTCCTCGGACAAGCGGAGCTCCTCGAGGTCGAACCGCTCCGCGTAACACCGAGCGAATTCTTCGGCCAGTGCCGGAATGTCGTCCCGTCGGTTTCTCAGCGGGGGAACCACCAGCTCGACCACGGCCAGACGATAGTACAGATCTTCGCGAAACCTCCCGGCACTCACTTCCGCCCGCAAATCGCGATTGGTGGACGCGACGATGCGAACGTCCACTTTTTCAGGACGCGTCGACCCCACCGGCTGAATCTCGCCATCCTGGACGGCACGCAGGAGCTTGGCCTGCACGCCCGTCGGCAGCTCGCCGACCTCGTCGAGCACCAGCGTGCCGCCATCGGCCTCCGAAAAGAAGCCCGGTCGCGTGGCCTGCGCACCCGTGAAGGCGCCCTTGAGGTGACCGAACAGCTCCGACTCGGCGAGCTCGCCCGGGAGCGCCGCGCAGTTGAAGCGAACGAAAGGTCGGTGCGCGCGTTTGCCGTGCGCGTGCAGGAGCGAGGCGATGAGCTCCTTGCCGGTGCCGGTTTCGCCCCGGATCAGCACGGTGACGTCTCGCTCGGCGAGACGCTTCACCGCATCGACCAGGCGCCGCATGAGAGTGCTTTCGGTGATGAGCTTCATGATCAACCTCATACGAGACGAGACGTCTCGTCTCCTATGATACACACCCCGGGTACCATGTCAAGACGAGACGGTTCGTCTCGTTTATGCTATGCTTTTTTCGATATGGCGAACCAGCAGGCTCCGAATCCGAGGCGTCGCAGCGAGCGGGCGCATCGCGCGATTCTCCAGGCGGCCATGAAGCTCTGTCGCGAGCAGGGCTACGCGAACCTCAGCATGGATGCGATCGCTGCCGAGGCGGGTGTGGGAAAGCAGACCATCTATCGTTGGTGGCCGTCCAAAGGCGCCGTGATGGCCGAAGCCGTGTTCGAAGCGGCCTTGCCGCGGGTCAGGTTCACGCCCACCGGCGACTTCGAGCGCGACCTGCGCAGTCAGCTCCGTTCGACCGTGAGCGTCATGTCCGAGCCCGAGTTTGGGCCGCGAATCGCCGAGCTGATCGGGGAGGCCCAGCTCAATCCGGCTCTCGCGGAACATCTCGCCGCGCAGCTCGTTCGCCCTCTGCGCAATCTCAACCGGGGACACCTTCAAAACGCCCAGAAGCAGGGGCTCGTGCGTCGCAACGTGGACGCCGACCTGGCTGCCGACATGCTCTTCGGGCCACTCTGGCTTCGCTTCCTGCTCACGAAAGCTCCGCTGAGCGCCCAGTACGCTGACGATCTCGTCGACGCCGTGCTGGCGGGCCTGCACCCGAAAAAACGCTGAGGGCGCTCTTCAGGGCCTCTCCTTCGCCAACTCCACCACCCGCTCGCGCGTTCCCGCCGGTCAGGGATCACGCCGCCTCCCGCCCATTCCCAACGTGGAAAACCCAGGATGCACGCCCGGCGTCAGGCCCTGCGCCTCGGCAATCCGGCTCAGAAGCGAGGCCAGTGTCTTCCGTTCGTCGGTGTCGAGACCCGTGCAGATCGCGTCGTCGTGCGCGCGCGCGACCTTCCCGATTGCCTCGTACACCTCCCCACCCTTGCGCGTGAGGTGCAGCGCGTAGACGCGCCGATCAGCGGGACTGTTGCGCCTCTCGACGAGCCCACGCTCCTCGAGCTCATCGATGAGAACGACGAGACGGCTGGGCAAGATACCCAGGACGGAGCTCAGCGCTTGCTGGCTGATTCCAGAACGCATCTGGATGATTCGCAGCGTGCCTGCGTGTGCCGGTCCGAGCCCCAGGACGGCCAGCCGTTCTGCAAACTTAGCCGCTGCATGCGCACCGACCTGCGCAATCAGAAATGCTGTGGAGGGACCGGAGCGGGGGTCGCCTTTCATCGACACACATTATGCCTTGACAAAATGATTTACGCAATTAATTATTCATTGAACGAACGATTTGCAGGAGGTGCCAACATGGGCGCAGCGTCAGAAAAGGATCTCACGAAGGCGGCCCGCCATCGCGGTCCGTCCCTCTTAGCACTCGCCGTCGTCTACGCGGCGTTGGTCCTGGCGGGTGTCATCGTGCCTACCGTTCTCGCCGGCGGGCATCACTTCCCCTCGCCGTTCGAGCCCGAGGCTTGGCGGTGGTTTGGCGAGCA
>DATFWO010000160.1:0-6740 GCA_035259205.1 Burkholderiales bacterium
TGCGCCCAGAGCGCCCCGTCCCACTCGGGTTGCGGCCAGGACGGTCGTCTGCGTCGTTGCCCGGCTTGACCATATCGACATATGGCCTGCGCCGTGCGCCTCGCATACGGTCCGTCCTGGCCACAACGCATCACGCGCCTATTATTGAGATAGGTTCTAAGTCTCAAAAGCGCCAAGGCGAGCGCCGCTATTGGTCGATCATGTTGCGGACTCGGGCCTGTTTACCCGGAAGCAAACCCGCTAACATCGGTCGATCACCAGCGAGGGAAGCATTCATGGCGGGCAGCAACGAACTCAGGCTGGCGGTGCTCGAAGGCGACGGCATCGGCCCCGAAATAACCGACGCAACCATCAAGGTGCTGCAGGCGGCGGCGCGCGAAGCTCGCCTGCGGCTCCGCATCAAAAAGGCGCCGATCGGCTGGCAGGCGTACAGGAAGACCCGCGCCACGCTCACCGACATGACCCTGGCGGCGTTGCGCGAGCACGAAGGCTGGATCGTGGGCCCGACGTTCGCAGGCGAATATGCGAAGGACGATCCCTACCGCGGCCATCCCAACGGCTTCATTCGCCGCCACTTCAAGCTGTTCGCCAACGTGCGCCCGGTGCAATCGTGGCCGCAGCTCGATCCGCTGATTCCGGATCTGGACATCACCGTGCTGCGCGAGAACACGGAAGGCTTCTATCCCGACCGCAATATGGCGTGGGGCTACGGGGAGTTCAGGCCGCGGGAAGACGTGGGGTTGTCACTGCGCGTCATCACGGGCGAGGCCTGCGACCGCTTCGCCAGGTTTTGCCTCGATTACGCCCTCGCGCTCGGGGAAAAGCGCCTCGCCATCGTGCACAAGCGCACCGCGCTGCCCCAGACCGAGGGGCTGTTCATTGGCGCGTTCGATAAACTGAGAGACCGCTACAAGGGCATTGCGCTGGAGCTGGTGCGCATCGACACTTTCAGCTCGTCCTTTCCGCGCGACCCGCACCGCTACAAGCTGGTCGCCACCACCAATCTGTTCGGCGACATCCTGTCCGATCAGGCGTCGGGACTGGCGGGAGGCGTCGGGCTCGCACCGTCGTTGAACGCCGGGATCGATCACGCGATGGCGCAGGCCGTGCACGGCACCGCGCCGGACATCGCCGGCAAGCAGAAAGCGAACCCCTCGGCGCTGATCCTCTCCACGGCAATGTTGCTGCGGTGGTTCTACGTGAGAACGAAGAGCCGGGCATGCCGTGACGCGGCCAGCCTCATCGAGCGGGCCGTGAAGGATACGATACTCGCGGGCGACACCACCCCGGACCTTGGCGGCAGCGCATCGACCCGCACCTACGCGAAGGCGGTCGTCGCTGCGATGAAGTAAGCTCACCGACGCGTGCCATGCCGACGCTGCTACTCGCCGCCGTCATCGCGGTAGTGCTCGCCCCGGCCGCAGCGTGCGCGCAGGAATACCCGGGCAAGCCGGTGCGAGTCGTCGTTCCGTTCCCGCCCGGGGGCGGCACCGACATCGTCGCGCGCATGGTGATGCAGAAGCTCGGGGAGCGCCTGGGCGCCAACTTCGTGATCGACAACCGCAGCGGCGCCGGCGGAACCATAGGCACGGAAATCGTCGCGAAATCGCCCGCCGACGGCTACACGCTGGGGGTGGTGAGCGGCAGCCACGTGATCAATCCGAGCCTCTACAAGAAGCTCCCCTACGACGCCGCGCGGGATTTTGCGCCGGTGACGATGCTCGTGTCAGGCCCCGGGCTGCTGGTCGTGCATCCATCGCTGCCCGCGCGAACGGTGAAGGAGCTGATCGCAGTAGCCAAGGCGCGTCCCGGCCAGATCTACTACGCTTCGGCCGGCAACGGCACGCCGCCACATCTCGCCGCCGAGCTTTTCAAGACCATGACGGGCATAAGCATGGTGCACGTGCCCTACAAGGGCAACACTTTCGCTTTTACCGATCTCGTTTCCGGGCAGGTGTCGGTCTCGTTTCCGACCATAGTCTCCGGGCTGCCTCTGGTACGATCGGGGCGGCTCCGTGGGCTCGCGGTCACCAGCGCGAGGCGCTCGGCGGTCGTTCCCGACCTGCCGACCATTGCTGAAGCCGGGGTGCCCGGCTACGACGCGGCATCGTGGTTCGGCCTGCTGGCGCCGGCCGGAACGCCCGCTTCGATCACGGCGAAATTGCACCAGGAAACCGCGCGCATCGTCCACCTGCGGGAGATCCGGGACAAGTTCCTCGATCAGGGACTGGACCCGGTTGGCAACACGCCGGCCGAGTTCGCCGCCTTCATCGGCGCGGAAATCAAACGCTGGAGCAAGGTCGTGGCCGCATCGGGTGCGAAGATCGACTAGTCGCGGCGCCGACCGGCCTGCGACCGCCGGGACGCGTATCGAACGAGGCTGCGAACCCAATATAATCGAGCCTTTTTCCCAACATGCCGAACATCAACGTTCCGCCGCTGGCGGAGCGCGTGCGTACGGCTCCCTTGTGCGGGTCGAGCGACGCGCTCGCGCTGGCAAAGCTCGCCCGCAAGCGCCGCCCGCTTGCGGTTTTCACCGCTACTGCAGCCGACGCGCAGCGGCTGCTCGAGGAGATTCCGTACTTCGACCGGGAACTCAAAGTCCACCTGTTCCCGGATTGGGAGACGCTGCCCTACGACCAGCTTTCGCCGCACCACGATCTCATTTCGGAGCGGCTCGCCACGCTCTACCAGCTCATGCAGCGGGCGCTCGACGTCGCCATCGTGCCCGTCACCACGGCGCTGTATCGACTCGCGCCGGTCGAGTATCTCGCCGCACGCTCGTTCCACTTCCGCGAGGGCGAGCGGCTCGCGCCCGACGAGTTGCGGCGTCAGCTCGTTACCGCGGGCTACGCTCATGTGACGCAGGTCGTCGGCCCCGGCGAATATTGCGTCCGCGGCGGCCTCATCGACCTCTTTCCCATGGGCAGCGCGCTGCCGTACCGCATCGAGCTGAACGACGACGTCGTGGAGACCTTGCGCAGCTTCGACGCCGACACGCAGCGCTCGATCTACAAGGTGAACGAAGTGCGCCTGTTGCCGGCGCGCGAATTTCCCCTGGATGGGGAAGCGCAGACGCGCTTCCGGCACAATTTCCGCGACCGGTTCGAAGGCGATCCGTCGCGCAGCCGCGTCTACAAGGACATCTCCAAGGGCGTGCCCTCCTCCGGCATCGAATACTACCTGCCGCTTTTCTTCGACCGAACCGCGCTCATTACCGAATACCTCCCGCAAGACACGGTGATCGTCACGCAGGAAGGGCTGCATCCCGCAGCCGAGCAGTTCTGGAGCGACACGCACGCACGCTACTCGATGCTGCGCGGCGATCACGAGAATCCGCCGCTGCCGCCGCACGATCTGTTCCTCACGACCGATGAGTTCTTCGGCGCCATCAAGCCATACGCTCGCGTCGAGCTCGCCTCCACGAGCGAAGAACGGCCCGGCCCGGCCGAGCCGGGGTCATCCCTCGTCCCTCATCCCTCATCCCTGTCCGAGGCGACAGCGCCCACCGTGACGCTGCCGCCTCTGGCGGTGGACCGCCGCGCCGAAAACCCGCTCCACCGCCTGCGGGCGTTCGTCGATTCGTTTCCCGGACGCGTGCTCGTCCTCGCAGAGAGTCCGGGGCGGCGCGAAACGCTTCAGGATTACCTGGCCGAGCACGGGCTTGCGCCCACTGCCGTTCAGGGATACGCCGAATCCCGGGCCGCGACCGAGCGGCTGATGCTGGGCGTTAGCCCGGTGCATACGGGCTTCATTCTCACCGGCGGTGACGCGGTCGCCAACGAAGAGCCGGCCAGCGGCAAGGCTCTCGCGCTCATCACCGAGAACGAGCTCTACGCGCAACAGGCGCGCATACGCCGGGAACGCGACGGGGGCCGCCGCACCACCGCAGAAGGCATGCTGCGCGACCTTTCGGAGGTAAAGATCGGCGACCCGGTCGTGCACGAACAACACGGCATCGGCCGCTACCGCGGGCTGGTCAGCATGGACCTCGGGGAGGGCGAGGCGGAGTTCCTGATGCTCGAGTACGCGGACAGCGACAAGCTCTACGTCCCGGTCTCGAGCCTGCACCTCATCGCGCGCTACAGCGGTGCGCCGGCGGAGGCTGCGCCGCTGCACCAGCTCGGCAGCGGCCAGTGGGAAAAGGCGCGCAAAAAAGCCGCAGCGCAGGCGCGCGACACGGCGGCGGAGCTGCTCAACCTCTACGCGCAGCGCGTGTTGCGCCAGGGGCACGCTTTCCAAGTGCGCGAGCACGACTACGAGGCGTTTCGCGAGGGATTCCCGTTCGAGGAGACGCCGGACCAGGCCGCCGCCGTGAACGCCGTCCTCGAAGACCTGAAGTCGGGCAAGCCGATGGATCGGCTGGTCTGCGGCGACGTCGGCTTCGGCAAGACGGAGGTAGCGCTGCGAGCGGCGTTCGTCGCTGTGGCCGACGGCAAGCAGGTGGCGGTACTGGTGCCGACCACGCTGCTCGCGGAGCAGCATTTCAACACGTTCTCGGACCGGTTCGCGCAGGTCGAATATGCGTGGCCGGTGAAGATCGCGGAGCTGTCGCGCTTCCGGACGGGCAAGCAGCTCGCCGCCGCGCTGTCGGGTCTTGCCGCCGGTCAGATCGACATCGCCATCGGCACCCACAAGCTGCTCTCCCGCGAGGTCCGCTTCAAGAATCTGGGCCTCGTCATCGTGGACGAGGAGCACCGCTTCGGCGTCCGCCAGAAAGAGCGCCTCAAGGCGCTGCGCGCGGAAGTGGACGTGCTGACTCTCACCGCGACGCCGATACCGCGCACCCTGGCGATGGCGATGGAGGGCCTGCGCGATTTTTCGGTCATCGCCACCGCGCCCGAGCGGCGGCTCGCGATCAAGACGTTCGTATCGCGCTACAGCAAGCCGCTAATCCGGGAAGCGGCGCTGCGGGAGCTCAAGCGCGGCGGGCAGATCTATTTCCTGCACAACGACATCAATACCATAGGCCACGTCGAGGACATCGTGGCGAAGTTGGTGCCGGAGGCGCGCGTACGCGTCGCCCACGGCCAGATGCGCGAGCGCGAGCTCGAGCACGTCATGCGCGACTTCTACCAGCAGCGCTTCAATCTTCTGCTTTGCACTACGATCATCGAGACCGGGATCGACATTCCGACGGCGAACACCATCATCATGAACCGCGCGGACAAGTTCGGGTTGGCGCAGTTGCACCAGCTGCGCGGGCGCGTCGGACGTTCGCACCACCAGGCCTACGCCTACCTCCTCCTCCCCGAGGAGGGCAACGTCACGGCGCAGGCGAAGAAGCGCCTCGAAGCGATCCAGCTTATGGAGGAGCTCGGTTCGGGCTTCTTCCTGGCGATGCACGACCTGGAGATCCGCGGCGCGGGCGAAGTCCTGGGCGAGGCGCAGAGCGGCGAAATGCAGGAAGTCGGCTTCAATCTCTATGTCCGCATGCTCGACACCGCAGTGCGCTCCCTCAAGCTGGGCCGGGAACCCGACCTCGCCGCCCCCCTCGAGGTGACCACGGAGATCAACCTGCACGCACCGGCGCTGCTGCCGGCCGACTACGTGTCCGACGTCCACGAGCGGCTGGTGCTGTACAAGCGCCTCGCCAATTGCGAGTCGCAGCAGGAGCTCGATGCGCTGCGCGAGGAGCTCGTCGATCGCTTCGGCGCCCAGCCCGAGGCGGCGCGCGCACTCATCGAGAGCCATCGCCTGCGCATCCTGAGCAAACCGCTCGGCATCGCGCGCATCGACGCGACCGAGTCCGCGATCCAGCTGCAATTCATACCCCGGCCGCCCATCGAGCCCGCCAAGGTGCTGAATCTCGTGAAGACCCGTCGCAACTATCGTCTCGCGGGGCAGGACCGGTTGCGCATCGAGACGCCCCTGCCCGATGTACGCGCTCGCGTGGCGGCGATCCGGGAAGCGTTCGGCGAGCTGGCCTGAAGATCGAATTTGAACCGCCAAGACGCCAAGGAATTCAACATCAGCCACAGATAAACGCGGATTAGATCAAAAGCAGATTGGGCACGGAACCACACGGAAAACACGGAAGGACACGCACACGAAGCCCTGAATCTCCGCTCAAGACGGAGACGCCGGCATCGTGTAGCCTACCACCGATACGTCTTTAACCAGCGGCGGCTGCTCGGTGCCGCCGGAATCCAGCGGGCTTCTCACGCCGCGCCCGCCCTTATTCAGCGCGTGTGTGTAGATCATCGTGGTGCTAACGTCCTTGTGGCCCAGCAATGAGTCAGGAACGCTTCGACCTCCGGACCGTTCATCTGCTCCGGGTGTGGCGCTTGCCGTGGAAGTAGATGAAGCGCTTGATCCAGTGGATCTACGCCTGCTCGGTGCGCAGGCTGTACTGTTTGTAGTGCAGCCTGTCCCTGACGCGTTCCAGCAGTTTCGGTTGCGTGGACACGACCCCCTCCATGGTGTCTAATATTCCACAACGATCCGACGTGTATGAAGGTTGACAGTGTCATGGATCAACAACTTGCTGTGGTCGCGGTCTGCATACGCCCCACATCTGGGGCACTAAAAGCCGACGTTTACGATGTCGACATCTAGTTAGGCGGCTGCATCAGACAGTTCATCCCATCCGTTAATGGCCAAGGGAAGCGAGACGTGGCTCGAAGCGTCGGATGTGATTCCGATGTTTCCCACACTGGTGTGGAAGATCCAGCTGACGAACACATTGCGCGACGAAATTAACGCCAAGGTAGTGTCGACTCTGGAGCGATTGAAAAGCG
>DATFWO010000161.1:0-35865 GCA_035259205.1 Burkholderiales bacterium
TGGCGGGCGGGTGCCCGCCAATCCGCCGGTGTCGCGGAGGGGCGCCTGCGCCGGAACCGCGTGGAATTACCGGAGCATCCGTTCAGATGGAACACAATCCCCAATCCGGCCGTGCCGTAGCGCGCACGGTCGTCGTGGACCTAGTCGCCGCCGCGGTCATATTCGCGCTCGGCGCGCTGGTGGTCTACGACAGCTATCGGCTCGGCTCGAGCTGGGGGGCGGACGGTCCGCAATCGGGTTACTTTCCGTTCTATATCGGAGTGCTGACCTGCCTTTCAAGCGGCGTGGTGTTCGTGCAATCACTGCTCAAGCTGAAATCGGACCAGCACGTATTCGTGGAAAGCGGGCAGCTGAAGCAGGTGCTGCTCATACTCGTGCCGTCCACCGTCTACGTGCTGGGCGTGCAGTTCATCGGCATTTACGTTTCCTCGGCGATATTCATCGGCCTGTTCATGAGGCTCCTGGGCAAGTATTCCTGGCTCCGCAGCGCTGCGGTGGGAGTGGGCGTGAGCGCGATTTCCTTCCTGTTGTTCGAGATCTGGTTCAGCATTCCGCTGCCCAAAGGGCCGGTGGAAAGCCTGTTCGGCTACTAACGCAATCGCGTCGCGCAATGTTGCGGTTTCTGGAAAGGGCAGCGGGTGGCGGAACTTAGTGCCCTGTTTCACGGCTTCGTCGTAGCGCTCACGCCGTTCAATCTGGCGTTGATGTTCGTGGGCATCGTGCTCGGCGTCATCATCGGCGTGCTGCCGGGGCTGGGCGGCGCAAACGGCGTGGCAATCCTGCTGCCGCTCACGTTCACCATGTCGCCGACCTCCGCCATCATCATGCTTTCCTGCATCTATTGGGGAGCCTTGTTCGGAGGCGCCATCACCTCGATATTGTTCAATATTCCGGGCGAGCCATGGTCGGTGGCGACCACTTTCGACGGCTATCCGATGGCTCAGCAGGGCCGGGCGGGCGAGGCGCTGACCGGCGCGTTCACTTCGTCCTTCGTCGGCGCGCTCGTGGCGGTGATCATGTTCACCTTCGTCGCGCCGCTCGTCGCCAAGTTCGCGCTGCAATTCGGGCCGCCGGAATTCTTTGCAGTGTACCTGCTAACGTTCTGCAGCTTCGTCGGGACGGGGAAGGGCAATCCCTTCAAGATCATCGCCTCCATGATGCTGGGCTTCGGCATGGCTGCGGTGGGGATCGACACCATTACCGGGCAGCTGCGACTTACATTCGGGATGCCCGTGCTGCTTGCCGGATTCCACTTTCTCGTGGCGGTGATCGGCCTGTTCGGCATCGGCGAGATCCTGCTGTCCATGGAGGAGGGGCTGGAGTTCTCCGGAAAGTCCGCGAAGATCAACACGAAGATAGTGGTGCAGACCTGGGCCAAGCTGCCGCATTACTGGGCAACTTCCCTGCGGAGCTGTCTCATCGGCTGCTGGATGGGCATTATTCCGGGCGGCGCGACCCCGGCGTCCTTCATGAGCTACGGCGTGGCGCGCAAAGTGTCTCCAGACGGCGATAAATTCGGCACTGGACAACTCGAAGGCGTGGTCGCGCCGGAAACGGCAGCGCACGCCGCCGGCACGTCCGCGCTGCTGCCCATGATCACGCTCGGAATTCCCGGCTCGCCGACTGCCGCAGTGCTTCTCGGCGGTCTCCTGATCTGGGGCCTGCAGCCGGGGCCCCTGCTGTTCGTCGAGCAGAAGGATTTCGTGTGGGGCCTCATCGCCAGCATGTATCTCGGCAACATCGCCGGGCTCATCGTCGTGCTCACGATGGTTCCGTTCTTCGCAGCGATCTTGCGCATCCCGTTCTCGATCATCGCCCCGATCATCGTGGTGATCTGTGCAATCGGAGCCTTCACCGTCAAGAACAACATGTTCGATGTATGGCTCATGGTCGTGTTCGGTGTCGTGGGCTATGTCTTCAAGAAGCTCGACTACCCGCTCGCGCCGATGGTCCTTGCGCTGGTGCTGGGCGACATGGCCGAGAGCGCTTTCCGCCAGGCGATGCTGATTTCGCAGGGCAACCTCGCGGTGTTCTGGTCGAACTGGCTGGTAGGGAGCTTGACGACGCTCGCGCTGGTGCTGCTGTTCTGGCCGGTGATCTCCGCCGGCAAAGCGCGGCTGCGCGGCAGCGTCGTGAGCAGCTGACTCAGAACTTGCCGCGCTTCTTGAGCCGGGACAGCGTCTCGGGAGAAAGGTTGAGGTAGGAGGCGAGGTCTTTCTTGGGCAGTCGGTCGGCGAGTTCGGCGTGCTTGCGCATGAAGCGCTGGACCCGGCCCGGGGCGTCGAGCAGGTGCAAAGTGATGGTATGGGCCATGACCTCGCTCATCAATTTCATGATTTCGTGCTCGAAAGCGCTCTTGATCGCGGGCTGGCGTTCGAGAAATTGCACCCAGTGTCGCATCGACAGTTTGGCGGCGCGCACCTTGGTGACCGTCCGGATCGAATACGGAAGTGCAGTTTTCAGTCGCCACGCGGCGTAGCTCGTGTCGATGTCGCACTCGGCAGCGAAGCGCAGGATCATCTCTTTGCCCTGCGCGTTGGACACCACCCGCTTCAGTATGCCTTCGATGATGAAATATTGCTCCATGGACCAGTCCCCCTGATGCTCGAGCAGTTCGCCCTTGGGGTAGTCCACGACTTCGAGCAGCGGTCCGAGCTCGCGCCACTGCGCGGCGTCGAGCTGCTTCAGGGCCAGATTCTGGCGCAGCTGCAGCCGGATGATCTTCGATTCCGGGTGGCAATCGAGGGCGGGCATTAGCGTCCCGAGTCGCTAATTCGCTGAGGGTAGCGAGTATTACCGCAAGTTCTTGACCGCGGTCAAGGCCGAGGCGCGGTGGTCAACCTATATTTGAAGCCCCTTCAAGGTGTTAGTGCCCGGAGCCGCGCAGAGCCGGAGACTCGGGGCAATGGGGCTGGTAATCCGCGCCCTACTCGTCAAGGAGAAATTCGATGGGAAACGTTGAGAATCCAGTTGCAGGAACCGCTGCCGACGTCCAGCCGAGACAGGAAACGACCGACGGCTTTCAACTGGTCATCGATGCCCTCAAGCTGAACGGCATCGAGACCATCTACGCTCTCCCCGGCATCCCGATTACCGATTTGACGCGCAAGGCGCAGGCCGCGGGGATGCGCGTGATCTCGTTCCGCCACGAGCAGAACGCCGGCTATGCTGCGTCGATCGCCGGTTTTCTCACGCAGAAGCCCGGCATCTGCCTGACGGTATCCGCGCCCGGCTTCCTGAACGGCCTCAATGCGCTCGCCCACGCCACGGTCAACTGCTTCCCGATGATCCTCGTGAGCGGCTCGAGCGAGCGCGAGATCGTCGACCTGCAGCAGGGCGACTACGAGGAGATGGACCAGCTCGCGATCGCCAAGCCGGTTGCCAAGGCCGCCTTCCGCGTCCTGCACGTCGAGGACATCGGCGTCGGCGTCGCGCGCGCGATCCGCGCCGCCGTCTCCGGGCGCCCGGGCGGCGTCTATCTGGACCTGCCGGCGAAGCTGTTCGCTCAGAGCATGGAAGCGGAAACCGGCCGGAAATCGCTGATCAAGGTAGTGGATCCTGCGCCGCGGCAGATTCCGGCACCGGAAGCCGTGAAACGCGCCCTCGAGCTGCTCAAGAGCGCAAAGAGGCCGCTGATTATCCTCGGCAAGGGCGCGGCGTACGCGCAGGCCGATGCCGATATCCGCACACTGATCGAGAAAACCGGCATCCCCTATCTGCCGATGTCGATGGCGAAGGGCCTGCTGCCCGACACGCACGAGCAGTGCGCTTCAGCGGCCCGCTCCTACGTGCTGCCCGAAGCAGACGTGGTGATGCTGATCGGCGCGCGGCTCAACTGGCTGCTCTCGCACGGCAAGGGCAAGACCTGGGGCGGCAAGACCCCCAAGGACTGGGGCGGGCAAAGGTTCATCCAGATCGACATCTCGCCGCAGGAGGCGGACAGCAACGTGCGGATCGACGCGCCAGTGGTCGGGGACATCGGCTCCTGCGTGTCGGCGCTCCTCGCGGAAATGGGAGGAACTGCGGGCGCGGGCTGGGGCAGGCCGCCGACCGACTGGCTGGGCTCCATCGCCGAGCGCAAGAGCAAGAACATCGAGAAGATGGCCGAGACGCTGGCGAAGAACCCGACGCCGATGAATTTCCACAGCGCGCTGAACGTGGTGCGCGACATCGTCAAGGCCAACCCCGATGCAATGCTCGTCAATGAAGGCGCCAATGCGCTCGACTTCACGCGCAGCATCGTCGACGTCTACAAGCCGAGGAAGCGCATCGACGTCGGCACCTGGGGCATCATGGGCATCGGCATGGGCTACTGCATCGCCGCCGCCGTGGTCACGAAGCAGCAGGTGATCGCGATCGAGGGCGACAGCGCCTTCGGCTTCTCGGGCATGGAAGTCGAGACCATCTGCCGTTACAACCTGCCCGTCTGCATCGTGGTCATGAACAACAACGGCGTCTACAAGGGCACCGACGTCAACCCGACCGGCGGCCCCGATGTGGCGCCCACGGTGTTCGTGAAAGGGGCCCGCTACGACAAGCTGGCGGAAGCTTTCGGCGGCGTGGGCATGCAGGCGACGACCGCCGCCGAGCTGCGCAAGGCGATGGAGGAAGCTATCCGTTCGCGCAAGCCGACGCTCATCAATGCGGTCATCGACGAAACCGCCGGTACCGAAAGCGGCCGCATCACGAGCCTGAATCCGAGCGCGAAGAAGAAGTAGCGCTTCGAGCCGACGCGAGAAACGCTCGGCTCAAGTGGTCGCGAGAGCGAATGGACTGGCGCCGCTCATCTCGCGACAGGAAACGACCAACAAGTGAGGACGCAATGGAAGCATTGAAAGGTGTGAGAATTCTCGATATGACTCACGTGCAGGCCGGGCCGACCTGCTCGCAGCTCCTCGCCTGGATGGGCGCAGACGTCATCAAATTCGAGAATCCGCAAGGCGACGCGACGCGCGGCCAGCTGCGCGATGTGCCCAACGCGGATTCGCTCTACTTCACGATGTTGAACTGCAACAAGCGCTCGATCACCGTGAACATGAAGACGGCCGAGGGCAAGCAGGTGTTCGTCGATCTTCTGAAGAAGTGCGACGTCATCATGGAGAATTTCGGGCCCGGCGTACTCGACCGCTTCGGCTTCAGCTGGGAGAAGATCCACGAGCTCAACCCGAAGATCGTGATGGGCTCGATCAAGGGTTTCGGCTCGACCGGGCCGTATGCCGATTTCAAGGCCTACGAGAACGTTGCCCAGGCAATGGGCGGCGCGATGAGCACGACGGGCGTACCGGACGGCCCGCCTTTCGTCACCGGAGCGCAGATCGGTGACTCCGGCACGGGACTGCATCTTGCGATCGGCCTGCTGGCCGCGCTCCGGCAGGCAGACCGGACAGGCCAGGGCCAGTACGTCGAGGTGGCGATGATGGACGGCGTAATGAACCTTTGTCGCGTGAAATTCCGCGATCACCAGCGGTTGCCGCACGGCGAGCTTACCGAGTACTCGGTGCCAACCTACAAAGGAATGGGCGACGTGCCGCGCGCGGGCAACGATTCGGGCGGCGGACAGCTCGGCAATGCCATTCACTGCAAGCCGCACGGGGCGAACGACTGGCTCTACATCGTGGTGCAGGAAGCGGTGTGGACCAAGCTCGCGCAGCGTATCGGCCCCGACGTCGGCGTTCCCGACCTCGCGAATGATCCGCGGCTCGCCAAGATTGCCGACCGTCGCAAGAACCAGCAGCTCATATGGACGCTCATCAACAAGTTCGCCGAGAAGCATACCAAGCGCGAGCTCATGGAAATTCTCAATCCGCTCGACGTGCCCTGCGGCCCCATCATGTCGACCCAGGACCTTGCCACTGACGAGCACGTCAGGGGCCGCGACATGTGGGTCGAGCTCGACCACCCGCAGCGCGGCAAATGGTTCAACGTCGGCATGCCGATCAAGCTGTCCGCGTCGCCGGCCGTAGTCAAGCGCTCGCCACTGCTCGGCGAGCACACTGACGAGGTGCTGAAGGATGTGCTGGGCTACGACGATGCGAAGATTTCGTCGCTCAAGGCATCGGGCGCGTTCTCCGCTCCGCCGAAGAAGGCCGCTTAACAGGGAAAGTGACTGATGACTCGCGACTGGAGACACGTGACTGATAGGGCGTGACTGGTAGAGCGTGGTTTGCCAAGCGCCTTGTCATTGCACGCTAGTTCTGTCACGTCGTCCCAGTCACGCTGTATCAGTCACGCAACACCAGTCACGCAGTATCAGTCAGTCAGGGTCATCAAAATGAAGATAGCGATCATTGGGCAGCAAGACTTCGGCAAAGCCGTATTCGATGCGTTTCTCGCCCGCGGCGACGACGTGGCGGGCGTGTTCTGTGCGCCCGAGAAGCCCGGCGCCAAGGCCGACCCGCTGCGCGCGGCCGCCGAGGAAAAAAAGCTCAAGGTCTTTCAGTTCAAGTCGTTGCGCGAGAAAGAGGCGCACGACGCCTTGACCGGCTTGAAGGCCGACATCGGTGTCATGGCGTACGTGCTGCAGTTTGCGCCCGACAGCTTGGTAAAGATTCCCCGCCTCGGTACGATTCAGTACCACCCTTCGCTGTTGCCGAAGTATCGCGGCCCCTCGTCCATCAACTGGCCGATCATCCGCGGCGACACCCGCACCGGACTTACCATCTTCCGCCCCACCGAGGGGTTGGACGAAGGACCGGTCGTGCTGCAAAAGGAGTGCGACATCGGCCCGGACGAGACGATAGGCGACGTCTATTTCAACAAGCTGTTCCCGCTGGGCGTGAAAGCGATGCTGGAAGCGGCCGACCTGGTGCATGCCGGCAAGCACAAGGAGATCGTGCAGGACGAATCCAAGGCGAGCTACGAAGGCTGGTGCCGGGAGGCGGAAGCGCGCATCCATTGGGCCCACCACGTTGATTTCGTCTATAACCTGATACGCGGCTGCAATCCGGCGCCGGGAGCGTGGACCACGCTGAGCGGCAGGAAGCTGCAGATCTTCGACGCGCGCAAGCATCTGGCGCGACGCTATGCCGATGTGGCGGGCAAGGTCGGGGAGGTTACCGACGTCACCGGCGCGAGCTTCAAGGTAACGGCGCAAGGCGGGCACGTCGAAGTTCTGCGCGCGCGCGGCGAGGACGGCAAGAAACTCTCCGGCGGCGACTATGCGCGCGCCGTAGGACTCACTGGCGGGACTATTCTCGGCGCCTAGTCGCGCTCTGAACTGCGGGGGCACGTCCGTGCCCCCGCACCTCCAATCCGGCGGGGGTGCCGCCTCAAGCCCCTGTATTTGTTGGGGAGTCTTGACTTTACTTCCCAAATGAAACATATACTTTTCCGGCAAATATCGTAAAATGAGCGAGTCTGCGGCGTTAACTCACTAGAACAACACACAAAATCAGGGAGAGGAATGAAAAAGCTCGATTTCTGGAAATCGGACTGGTTCCTCGGTGTGGTCGTGGTCATCGCGATATTCGTGTTCTATCGCGTGAGCGATCTCATTCCCAGTCTTGAGCGCAAAGCCTACGACTTGGGCGTCACCGCTACCGCGCGCGAGCCGTCCGACAAGATCGCGGTTATCGGAATCGACAAGCAAAGCCTCGACAACATTGGCCGCTGGCCTTGGTCGCGCGAGGTGCTGGCGAAGATGACCGACCGGTTGTCCGGCGCAAAAGCGAAGGTCATCGGTTATACGGTGCTCTTTGCCGAGCCGCAGCTTGACCCGGGGTATGTCTACATCACCAAGCTGCTCGACACGTTGGCGAAGATCACGCCGCCGCAGGATGCGCCGCCCGCGGCTGCCGCCATACCCGCCCCCGCCGCTCCACCTTCCGCTGCCGCGCCGCCATCCGCCGCCGCGCGGCCATCCACGGCTGGGCGGCCATCTGCTGTCGCGCCACCGCCCGCCGCCGCGCCGCCACCTGCTGTCGCGCCGCCGCCCGCTGTCGACCTGGCCCCGCTGAAGAGCCTCCTGCAGGAGGCCGAGGTTGCGCTCAACACCGACCGTAAGCTTGCAGAAAGCTTCGCGCGCGCGGGCAACGTAGTGCCCATGATGTTGTTCGAGCTCGGCCTGCCGCAAGGGAAGCCGGACAAGGCGCTTCCCGATTTCGTCGCGAAGAACGCGGTTCCCAAAGTCGGGCCGGGGATCGATAGTGCGTCGGTCCAGGCACGCAGAGTCGATATTCCCATTGAAACGATCGGCAAGTCGGTCGCTGCGCTGGGGCATCTCAATGCCACACCGGATGTCGATGGCGGTACGCGCACCGAGCCCCTGGTTATCAACTATTACGGCCAGATCTTTCCGTCGCTGTCGATGATGATTGCCGCAAGAAGCCTGAACCTCGGCGTCGGCGATGTCCAGATCGCGCCTGGCGAGCGCGTTTCCCTGGGCAAACTCAACATCACGACCGATCCCGACACGCGGATGTACACGTACTTCTACAAGGACCGCGACGGCCAGCCGGCTTTTCCGGTCGATTCCTTCTACGACGTCTACGTAGGAAAGATCCCGGTCGAAAAGTATCGCGACAAGATCGTTCTGATCGGCCCGACCGCGCCCGGGCTCGGCAGTGCGACTGTGACGCCTGTGTCGCCTGCGATGCCTCCGGTCCAGGTACTGGCGCATTCGGTCTCCTCGATACTGTCGGAGCATTTCTTCGTTACGCCGGCGTGGGCTTCGTGGGTCGAGATCCTGGTCTTCCTGCTCGTCGCAGCCTATCTGATCGGAGTGCTCCCCCGGCTCAAGGCCGGTCAGGCACTGCTGATCTCGGGGATCGTCTTCGTCGCGTTACTGGTGGCTCACTTCGTGCTCATGACCACAAATGGCACGTGGCTGCAGTTGATGTTGCCCGCAACACTGCTGCTGGTCGGCCACGGCGCCCTGGTGTCCAAGCGCTTCATCGTCACCGAAGCCGCGAAGGTCAAGTCCGACGAGACGGGGGCCGAATCGAACCGCATGCTCGGCATCGCCTATCAGGCCCAGGGCCAGCTCGATCTCGCCTGGGACAAGTTCCGGCAGGTGCCGATGTCGGACGCGGTGATGGACAACATGTACAACCTGGCGCTCGACTTCGAGCGCAAGCGGCAGTTCAACAAGGCGGAATCGGTGTTCCGCCACATGTCGGATTTCAATCCGAAGTTCCGCGATCTCGGTCAGCGGCTGACGCGCGCCAAGGCAATGTCGGAAACCGTCATCCTGGGCGGCGGCGGCAGCCATCCGGGTGGCACGGTGATACTGCCGGGGGGCGGAGTCGAGAAACCGATGCTCGGGCGCTACGAGGTCGAGAAAGAGCTCGGCAAGGGCGCGATGGGCGTCGTCTATCTGGGTAAGGATCCCAAGATCGGCCGTGTGGTCGCGATCAAGACGATGGCGCTCTCCCAGGAGTTCGAGGCCGATGAGCTGAAGGACGTGAAAGAGCGCTTCTTCCGCGAGGCGGAAACCGCGGGGCGCCTCACGCATCCCAACATCGTCACGATTTTCGATGCGGGTGAGGAGCACGACCTTGCGTACATCGCGATGGAGTTCCTAAAAGGCAAGGACCTCACACCCTACATCAAGGCCGACCACCTGCTGCCGCTCGATAAAGTCCTCTCCATCATCGCGCGCGTAGCGGACGCGCTCTCCTATGCCCACAGGAACAACGTCGTACACCGCGACATCAAGCCTGCAAATATCATGTGCGACCTGGAAGCCGATTCGGTGAAGGTCACCGACTTCGGCATCGCGCGCATCACCGACTCGTCCAAGACCAAGACGGGGATGGTGCTTGGCACGCCTTCCTACATGTCGCCCGAGCAGCTTGCGGGCAAGAGGATCGAAGGTCGATCGGACCTGTTCTCGCTGGGTGTCACCCTGTATCAGCTTGCGTGCGGTAAGCTGCCGTTCCAGGGCGATTCGATGGCTCAGCTCATGTTCAAGATTGCGAACGAGCCGCCGGTAGACATCCTGACCATCAATCCGACCCTGCCGCCCACCGTGGTCGCCGTCATCGACAAGGCGATCGCCAAGCGGCCGGAAGAACGCTTCCAGACCGGCGACGAGATGGCGCAGGCGATACGCGCCGCAGGCGCCCCGGCGGCGCATACCACGACCGTAGACTTCACTTTGTAGAAGCCGCGCGTGCCACGTGGTCAATTTGAGCTCAGCCCTCGAAATCGCTACTGCCACGCATCCCGGCATGGTGCGCTCGCACAACGAGGACAGCATCGCCGCCGAGCCGGAAATCGGCCTTGCAGTGCTGGCGGACGGCATGGGCGGATACAACGCGGGCGAGGTTGCGAGTGGGATAGCCGTCGAGCTGATCAGGACCGAGGTCAAGAAAGCGCTCGTCGGAGCCCGGCGCGAGAACCTGAACGGGAAAGGAGCGGAAACGCTGATCGCGGAGCACGCAGAGCGCGCCAATGCGGCCATCTACCAGGCGGCGCAGAGCCAGCCGCAATATTCAGGGATGGGAACAACGCTGGTGGTGGCCATGTGGTGTGACAATCAGATGTCGGTCGGACACGTCGGCGACTCCCGCCTCTACCGGCTGCGCGGCGAGACCTTCGAGCAGGTCACGCGCGATCATTCTTTGTTGCAGGAACAGATAGATAGCGGCATGATTACCAAGGAACAGGCCAGGCATTCGCAGAACAAGAACCTGGTCACCCGTGCCGTTGGCATCGATCCTCAGGTCGAGGCGGAAGTGCATACCTACAAGGTCCAGCGGGGAGACATCTACCTGCTGTGCTCGGACGGCCTGAGCGACATGGTGAGCGACGACGACATCCAGTTGACGCTGTCGTCGTTGCAGACGAACCTGCCGCTGGCGGCGCAGCAGCTGGTACAGCAGGCGAATGACAATGGTGGACGCGACAACGTTTCTGTCATTCTGGTGCGCGTGATGCGGGACTTCGCGACGCACACGGGATGGCTGGCGAAGCTGAAATCCTGGTTCGGATAGAAGACGGGGATACCATTATGGCGAAGTTGATACTCAGCCTGGAAGGGTCGGTGATCAGAGAAGTTGTTCTCGACAAGGAGCGGATGACGATCGGCCGCAAGCCGCAGAACGACGTCCAGATCGAAAATCTGGCGGTGAGCGGCGAGCACGCCTGCATCGTAACGATACTGAACGACTCCTTTCTCGAGGACCTGGGTAGCACCAACGGCACACTGGTCAACGGCAACTCGATCAAGAAGCACATCCTGCAGAATAACGATGTGATCGAGATCGGCAAGTACAAGCTCAAGTACATTGGCGACGCGCCGGCCGTCGGACAGTCGACGGTCGAAGACTTCGAGAAAACCATGGTCATGCGCGCCCCCAAGGTTGCCGCGCCGCGGGCGTTCGGTGACACACACGGAGTGTCGACACACACTGGCGGCCCGGGCAGCCTGGCGGCCGCGGCGCCACCTCCCGTTACGGCGGCACCCGCGCCGCCCGTGATGAGAGCTGCTGCAGTCGCGCCGAGGCCTGCGCAGGATGCACAGCTCGCCGCGATCCAGATACTCACCGGGCCGGGCGCGGGAAAAGAGCTCGAGCTCGTCAAGAATCTGACGACGTTGGGCAAACCCGGCGTGCAGGTTGCGGTGATCACGCGGCGTCCTCAGGGCTATTTCATTACGCACGTCGAAGGCGCCACCTTTCCGGTGTTGAACGGCAAGACGCTCGATTCGCAGGCGCATCCGCTCCACGACCACGACGTCGTGGAGTTGGCCGGCGTGAAGATGGAGTTCTTTCTGAAGAAATAGGCGTGGCGGGCCAAGCCGCGCGTAGTCGTAGCAGAGGTCGGGCTGGCGACGGCGATTCCGGGGGCCGGATGATCGGTGTAATGCGCCGGTATCCGGCTCTTGTTTCTGGGAGAGCGACCGTTCCGCGGGCGATGGGTAGAGGGATGGGACGTTGATCGAAGCGCTGAAAAAGCATCTGATACGGATCAGCATCGGGCTGCTCGTGGTCTTGATCTTTCTTGGCCACGTCGTCTTTTCCCGATGGCCATCCCCGCCGTATCAGCTGCCGCTGATCTCCACCCTGGAAGCGGTCATCTACGACACGCGCGTGCGGCTCACGATGCCGCGAACGGTGGACCCGCGCGTGGTCATCGTAGACATCGACGAAAAGAGCCTGCAGGAACGGGAAAAGGGCGGCGAAGGCCGGTGGCCCTGGCCCCGGGACCGCCTGGCGCTGCTGCTCGACAAGCTGTTCGACAAGTACGGCATCGCCATCGTGGGCTTCGACATCGTGTTCGCCGAGCGCGACGAGTCCTCGGGCATCCGCGTGCTGGAGCGCCTGGGCGAAAAGGAGCTGCACGACGTCTCCCAGTTTCAATCGGTGCTGTCCACCATCAAGCCCCAGCTCGAGTACGACAATATTTTTGCGCGCAAGATGAAGGGCAGGAACGTCGTACTGGGTTATACGTTCGTGAACGACGACGATCCGAAGCTGGCGTCCAAGAAAGGGCTCTTGCCTGAAGCCATATTCACCGCCGCCGATTTCACGGGCCGGCCGCTCAAGACCACGACGTGGAACGGCTATACCGCGAACCTGGCCGAGCTGCAGAAGACCGCCGCGAGCGCGGGGCACTTCAATTCCATACCCGATGACGACGGCATTATCCGGCGCGTGCCCATCCTCGCGGAATTCGAGGGCAAGTATTACGAGCCGCTGCCGCTCGCCATGGTCCGGGTGCTGCTCGGCGGGCCGCCCGTCAAGCCGTTGTTCCCGGAGGACCGGTTCACTTCCCGCAGCTACCATGGCCTTGAGTGGCTGGAGGTTGGAAACCAGCTGAGGATTCCGCTCGACGACGTGGCGACCACGCTCGTCCCGTACCGGGGAAAAAAGGGCAGCTACAAGTACTACTCCGCCGTGGACGTGCTGAACGAGCGCATTGATCCCGCGGAGCTGAAGAACAAGATCGTCCTGGTGGGCACGACGGCACCCGGGCTGCTCGACCTGCGCGCGACGCCGGTCGATCCGGTCTATCCGGGCGTGGAGGTGCACGCGAACGTCATCTCGGGCCTCCTCGACCGCAACATCAAGCAGCGCCCGCCCTACGTGCTCGGCGCCGAGTTCCTGCTGTTGCTCGTGAGCGGGCTCGCTCTCGCCATGCTGTTGCCGCTGCTGGGACCGCTGGTATCGACGCTGACTACGAGCGGGATCGTGCTCGCCGTGCTGGTTACGAACGTGGTGGTGTTTCACTACGGCAATCTGGTGCTGCCACTCGCCTCGGGTCTCGTCATGATATTGCTGCTGTTCATGCTCAATATGGCCTACGGATTCTTCATCGAAGCGCGGGGCATGCGGCAGATCACGGGCCTGTTCGGACAGTACGTGCCGCCGGAGCTGGTGGACGAAATGGCGAAGAACCCCGAGCAGTTCAACATGGCGCCGCGTGCCGAGGAGCTGTCGGTGCTGTTCTCGGACGTGCGCGGCTTCACAACCATCTCCGAGAGCCTGTCGCCCGAGGATCTTTCGCTCTATATCAACGAATACCTGACAACCATGAGCCTGGTGATCCGCGAGAAGCACCGCGGCACGCTCGACAAGTACATCGGCGACGCGATCATGGCGTTCTGGGGCGCGCCGATGGCCGATCCGGACCATGCCAAGCACGCTGTGCTGGCGGCGCTCGACATGCAGCAGGCGGCGAAGGATCTGAACGAGAAATTCAAGGCCAAGGGCTGGCCGCCGTTCAAGATCGGCATCGGCGTGAATACCGGTCTGATGCGCGTCGGCGACATGGGGTCGCAGATACGCAAGGCCTATACGGTGATGGGCGATCCGGTAAACCTCGGCTCGCGCCTGGAAGGCATCACAAAGCAGTATGGGGCTGATATCATAATCGGAGAGGGCACCAGGGAGCGGATTTCGGGCTTCGTGTGTCGAGAAATCGACCGGGTAAGGGTCAAAGGCAAGGACGAAGCGGTCGCGATTTTCCAGCCGCTGGGCCTGGAGGGACACGTCGAGAAGCCGAAGCTGGACGAGATGAAGCTGTGGAATCAGGCGCTTAAGCTCTACCGCGCGCAGGATTGGGACATGGCGGAGCTGCAGCTGATCAATCTCAAGAAAGCGACGCTTGACGGCACGCTTTATGCGGAATTCCTGGAGCGAGTCACCGCATTTCGGGCCAAACCGCCCGAAAGGGGCTGGGACGGCGCGTGGAAGTTCGAGACCAAGTAATGAGAGTCAAAGTCCTGGGGTGCAGCGGCGGTATCGGCGGGGATCTACGGACCACCTCGTTTCTGGTCGATCACGACACCCTCATCGATGCGGGAACGGGCGTCGGCGATCTCTCGATCAACGAGCTTGCGCAGATCGACCATATCTTCATCACGCATTCCCACATGGATCACGTGACTTCCATACCGTTCATCGTGGATACCGTGGGTTGGATGCGCGACAAGCCGGTCAAGCTGCACGCCACGCCCGAAACGCTCGAGATCCTGAAGACGCATCTTTTCAACTGGAAGCTGTGGCCCGATTTCTCGCAGATTCCCGACCCGCAGCATCCCGTGATGTGCTATGAACCCGTGACAATGGGCACTGCCGTGGCGTTGAACGGACGCAGGATCACGCCGCTGCCCGCCAACCATGTCGTGCCGGCGGTAGGCTACCAGCTCGATTCGGGACGGGCGAGCCTGGTTTTTACAGGTGACACCACGACCAACGATGCGCTGTGGCCGGAGGTGAATCGGATTGTGAATCTTAAGTATCTCATCATCGAGACCGCGCTTTCCGACCGAGAGCGGGAGCTCGCGGGCGTGTCCAAGCATTTGTGCCCCAGCCTGCTCGCCGATGAGCTCGCCAAGCTGAAGCACCTGCCGCAGGTCTTCATCACGCATCTGAAGCCGCGCGAGTCCGAGCTCATCATGCAGGAAGTGGCGACCCGGGTGAAAGAGCGCCGCCCGCAGATGCTGCAGGCCAACCAGGTATTCGAGTTTTGATCATGATGGCCGGGACGGATACGGGCTCAGGCGCGATCGAGTCGCAGGGACGGGGGAAGAAGGTTGCCAGAAAATCGGGAATGACAGGAATGAGGTATCTATGAGCACGGTATTGCAGGCGAAGCCAGTCAGCCAGGACACTCTGGCTGAGAAGCTCAACTTTCAGCAGAAGCTGCAGGCGGTGACGAACAAGATCCATGCGACAAAGAATCTGGATGAGATCATGCTCGAGCTGTCGCAGGAGCTGTGCAGTCTGTTCAACGCAGACCGTCTCACGCTCTACCTCACGAGCGAAGACAAGGGTTCGATCGTGTCCAAGGTCAAGACCGGATTGAACTCGTTCAAGGACATCAAGCTTCCGATCAACGAGCAATCGATCGCCGGATTCGTCGCAGTGCACAAGCGCACCATCAACATCCGGGACGTTTACGACGATGGTGAGCTCAAGTCGTATAGCCCGCAGCTCAACTTCCTCAAGGCCGTGGACGGAAAAACCGGCTATCGCACCAAGCAGATGCTGGTCTCGCCCGTCCTCGAGCAGAAGAGCAAGGAACTGATCGGCGTGGTGCAGATCATCAACTCCAAGACCGGACAGCCGTTCCTGCCTGTCATGGAGGAAGGCGTGATGCATCTCACCGAGACGCTGGCGATCGCGCTGCGTCAGCGCCAGGGCCCGATGATGCAGGTGCGCACCAAGTACGACGGCCTGGTAATCAGCGCAGTGATCTCGGCCGAGGAGCTGGAGCTCGCCCAGCGCTCGGCGCGCCGCAAGAACCTCGATATCGAAACGGTTCTCCTCGAGGAGTTCCAGGTCAAGGTGCCGGCGCTCGGAGACGCGCTGGCGGGCTACTTCGGCGTACCTTACGAACCCTTCAAGCCGGACCGCATCCGGCCGCCCGATCTCATGAAGAACATGAGCCGGGAGTTCTGCCAAACCAACCAGTGGGTGCCGCTGGAGGATACCAAGGACGGCATAGTCGTGATGACCGTAGACCCCGAGAAAATCAAGGCGTCGAGGATGGTCAACAACGTCTATCCCAAGAGCAAGGTCATCTACAAGGTCACCAGCAACCGCGAGTTCGGGCAGTCGCTCGATCAGATATTCGGCGGCGGCGCGACCATGCTCGCCGACACCGGAGACATCGGCGACATTCTCGGCACGCTCGACGATGAAACCGAGGGCCTGGAGGTGGCCGGGGAGGACATCTCGTCCGCGGCCAACGACAACGAGGTGGTGAAGCTCGTCAACAAGGTAATTATCGACGCTTACCAGCAGGGAGCCTCGGACATCCACATCGAGCCCTATCCGGGCAAGGCCAAGACGGAGATCCGGTTCCGCAAGGACGGGGAGCTGGTGCCCTATATCTCGGTGCCGGGAAGCTACCGCAGCGCGATCGCGGCGCGGCTGAAGATCATGTGCGATCTCGACATTTCGGAGCGCCGCAAGCCGCAGGACGGCAAGATCAAATTCAAGAAATTCGGTCCGCTCGATATCGAGCTGCGGGTGGCGACCATCCCGACCCAGGGAGGCGTGGAGGACATCGTGATGCGGATCCTGGCCGCGGGCGAGCCTCTGCCTCTCGACAAGATGGGATTCTCCAAGCGCAACCTGCAGCTCTGCAAACAGGAAATCGACAAGCCCTACGGCCTGTTCTTCGTTTGCGGGCCTACCGGTTCCGGCAAGACCACGACGCTGCACTCGGTGCTGGGCTATCTCAATACACCGGACATGAAGATCTGGACCGCGGAAGACCCGGTCGAAATTACCCAGAAAGGTTTGCGCCAGGTGCAGATGAATCCCAAGGCCGGGATGACATTTGCCGTCGCGATGAAGGCGTTTCTGCGCGCCGACCCGGACGTGATCATGGTGGGGGAGATGCGCGACAAGGAAACCGTGTCGACGGGGATCGAGGCATCCCTCACCGGCCACCTGGTGTTCGCCACCCTGCACACGAACAGTGCGCCCGAATCCATCATCCGCTTGCTCGACATGGGCATGGACCCGTTCAACTTCGCGGACGCCTTGCTCGGCATACTGGCCCAGCGCCTGGCGCGCCGCCTGTGCAAGTGCAAGACGCCGCACGTCGCGACCCAGGAGGAGCTCCACTCGCTGATCGAGGAATACTCGCTCGAGCTGCAGCATACGGATAGCTGGAAAAAGGATCCCAAGGCCGCCCGCGAGAAGCTCTACGAGAGCTGGACCAAGGAGTTCGCCGACGAAAAAGGGCAAATCACCCTCTATACGGCCAAGGGCTGCGAGGTATGCGGCAATACCGGCTACAAGGGCCGGCTGGGATTGCACGAACTGCTGGTCGGCACCGACCGGATCAAGAAGCACATCCAGGAGCACGCGCGCGTGGCGGAGATGCTGGCTACCTGTCTGGAGGACGGCATGCGCACCCTGAAGCAGGACGGTATCGAGAAAGTGCTGGGAGGGCTCACCGACATCCAGCAGGTACGCGCGGTCTGCATCAAGTAGAGGAGCTTCTCAACCTAGGCGCGCGATGCGTTCCCTATGAACGAAATGTGCCGTTCCCGGGACTCCGGCGATCTGCTGCGGCGGGTCGATCAGCTCAACCAGATCGGCATAGCCCTGTCGCAGGAGAAGGACATCCATCGTCTGCTCGAGGCGATCCTCATCGCCGCGAAAGACATCACCAGCGCGGACGGAGGGACGCTCTATCGGATGACCGAAGAGAGGACGCTGCGCTTCGAGATCATGCGCAACGACTCCTTGGGCATCAAGATGGGAGGGACGAGCGGAGCCGAAATCCCGTACTACCCCATCAACCTCTACGACAAGGAGGGCAAGCCGATCCACAGCATGGTGGCGGCCTACGCCGTCCATCACGACCGGTCGGTGAACATCGCGGATGCCTACACCGAGGACGGCTTCGACTTTACCGGAACCAAGAGCTTTGACAAGAAAACCGGTTATCGCTCGAAATCGTTTCTGACGGTGCCGATGAAGAACCACGAGGGAGAAATCATCGGCGTTCTCCAGCTCATCAACGCCAGGGATGCCGCCACGGCGGCGGTCGTGCCGTTTTCAGAGACCGATCAGCACCTGGCGGAATCGCTTGCATCCCAGGCGGCGATCGCGCTGACGACGCGGCTGCTGATCAATCATCTCGAGAACCTGTTCGAGTCGTTCATCAGCCTGATCAACGCGGCGATCGACGACAAGTCGAAATATACCGGCGGGCACTGCCAGCGCGTCCCGGCGCTCACCATGCTGCTCGCAGAGGCGGTCAACAACAACCAGGTAGGCCCGCTCAAAAACTTCACGATGACCGATGTCGACCGCTACGAGCTCAAGATCGCGGGCCTGTTGCACGACTGCGGGAAAGTGACGACGCCCGTGCACGTCGTGGACAAGGCGACGAAGCTGCAGACGATCTACGATCGCATCAGCCTGATCGATACGCGCTTCGAAGTGGTAAAACGCGATGCGGAAATCGCGCTTTTGAAATCGCAGATCCAGGCGCTGCAAAGTGGCCAGGCGAATGGCGGCTCAAGAACCGAGCTCGCGGCGCGGATAAGGGAAATCGAGGACGATCGCGAATTCCTGCGCCGGACCAATGTGGGCGGCGAGGGCATGAAGGACGAGGATATCGCGCGCGTCAGGGCGATTTCCGAGAAATACCGCTGGCGCAACGTCGAAGGGCTGCCCGCCGCCTTCCTGACCGAGGAGGAGCTCGGCAATCTCACGATCCGCTATGGCACATTGACGGCGGCGGAGCGCCAGGTCATCAACCACCACATCGAAGTCACAATTCAGATGCTGGAGGCGTTGCCCTGGCCCAACCACCTGAAGAACGTGGCCGAATACGCCGGCGGGCATCACGAGCGCATGGATGGTAAAGGCTACCCGCGGGGCCTCCAGCGCGAGCAGATGTCGATTCAGGCGCGGTGCATGGGGATCGCCGATATCTTCGAGGCGCTCACGGCGAAGGACCGACCCTACAAGAAGGGCAAGACGCTGACCGAGGCGCTGACCATACTCGGAAAATTCAAGCTCAACGGCCACATCGACCCGGATCTCTTCGACGTTTTCATGTGGCAGAAGGTCTACGAGACCTACGCCAAGCAATTCCTGGACCTCGACCAGATCGACGATGTGGACGTCGCCCGGATCCCGGGCTACGTAGCGCCGCCCGCGCACTAGCTCGGTCGGTGCATCCTGTGCGGGCACTCGAGCTTCCGGCCAGCATCCGGGGATACCGTGAAGCGCGTTGAGACATGGTGGTTGCCTGCTGGTGACACGCATATCGAGCTCTACTTGCAGGCCTATGGCGGCGAATACCAGGGCGAGCACCGGCGCGCGAGCTTGAACGCGTGCCGTCGTCGCCGCGTCGCGCTCGACATCGGCGCGCATGTCGGACTGTGGTCGCGCGAGCTTGCGGAGGCGTTCGAGGAGGTTCTCGCATTCGAGCCCATCGCCGCGTTCCGGCAATGCTTTATCCGCAACGTCACGGCGCAGAATGTCACCCTCTATCCATTTGCGCTGGGCAGCGCGCCCGGCAAAGCGAAAATGGCCGTTGCAGCCGATAATTCGGGCGAGAGCTACATCACCGAAGCCGGGCAGGAAGGCGTCGATATTCGTCCTCTGGACGAACTCGAGCTTAACGACGTGGATTACGTGAAGATTGATGTCGAGGGTTTCGAGCTGTTCGTCCTGCAAGGAGCGCGCGAGACCCTGATGCGTTGCCGTCCCGTGATCACGCTCGAGCAGAAGGCGCACAGCGCGACACATTTCGGTATCGGGCAGTATGCCGCCCTCGAATACCTCAAGGCGCTCGGCGCCGAAGTGCGCGAGCGGGTAATCGACGACTGGATACTGGTCTGGCCCTGATCGGGCGACGTGCGGTTTCTAGGATTTCCGGGAGATGTAGACGACGAGCCCCTCTGTCGCGATATTGATGAACTCCGGGCTGTAACCGAGTTCCTGCAGCTCCCAGCGAAAGGTATTCGAAAGGCGCGCTTTCTTGTAGACCCCGAGCTTGTGCTGGTTCCGGTAGGTGGTGGCCTTGCTCAAGGTGTCTTCGAGAATTACCGAAAGACGTTTTTGCGAAATCTTGCGCTCGGCGCTGCCTTTATCCATCGCAGGCGGGTAGCGCTTGGCGATGTCCAGCGCCAGGCTTTTCGCGAACTGGTCCACATCCTTACCCGATACTCCGCCGAACAGGCTCATGTCTCGCTCCCGGTGGTATCCTCGCTGGGGCCAAGTGGTGGGCCGAGGATATTTCTCGTTGAAAAATAAAGTGTTACATTATCGCGACCGTGCCGCTTCCCGTCAATAGCGGCCCACCATGGCGGTCTACCGGTGTCATTGAAGCATTTCGTCAATCAACTGCTGGGCCGCTCCCGCGAGGAGCGTGACAGCGCAGACGCCGAGGGAGACCGCCTTTGGCAGCAGGCACAGGAATGTCAGGCGCGCGGTGATTTGAGCGAAGCAGGACGGCTCTGCGAGCAGGTCCTCGCCCGCTTTCCCCGGCATGCGCGCAGCCATCATCTGCTGGGTGTCATCCTCGGAACGGGCGGCGACCTGCAGCGATCCTTGCATCACCTCGCGCAGGCCGTCGCGCTCGCCGCCGACTGGCCGGATGCGCACCTGGGCTATGGCAATGCCCAGCATCTAGCGGGCGACCGCCACGGCGCGGAGTCGAGCTATCGCCGGGCGATCGAGCTCGCGCCCGATGCCGCCGCGCCGCACTACAACCTCGGCATACTCCTGCAGCAATGCGGTCGGCGCGCGGAGGCGCTGCCGTGTCTGGCGCGGGCTCACGAACTGGCGCCGGGCAGCCCCGAGATCACCTGGGATCTCGTGCAATTGCTGCTTGATTCGAACGAATCCGGGCCGGCGCGCGCGGCGGCCGAGCGCACTCTTGATCTGAGCGGCGCGAATGCGGTTGCGCACAAGACGCTGGGGCTGGTTTATCTGCATCTGCACGAGCCGCAACTCGCGCTGGAGCAGTTCGAGCGTTCCAATGCGCTGGCACCGGGTGATGTCGAGGCGTTGTTGCACCAGGGGATCGCAGCGCAGGAATTGATGCGGCTGGACGAGGCTCTTGCGGCATACCAGCGCGCGCTCGAAATGAAGCCGGCCTATGTGCCGGCCAGGTGGCGGCGTTCCGTGGTCGCTTTGCTGAAGGGTGAATTCGACAACGCGTGGGACGACTACGAGCTCCGCCATCTGAGCGAAGACCGGCCCCAACGGCGTTTCCCGCAGGTACGCTGGGGCGGGGAGTCCCTCGCGGGAAAAACGCTGCTGGTCTACGCGGAGCAGGGCCTCGGGGACGAGATCATGTTCGCATCCTGTCTGCCGGACGCCCTTGCGCTGGCACAGCACTGCGTGATCGACTGTCATCCCAAGCTGGAGCCTATTTTCCGGCGCTCGTTCCCAGCGGCCACCGTGCACGGCGGTCATCAGACCGAGGATGCTTCCTGGCTGGCGCATCATCCCGTTCCGGAGTGCCAGATCCCGATCGGATCGTTGCCCCGGTTACTGCGAACCCGGCTGGACAATTTTCCCAGTCATTCGGGTTACCTGCGCTCCGACCCCCACAGGGCGCGGGCATGGAGGAGGCAGCTCGACGCGACGGGATCCCAGCTGAAGGTGGGGCTCTCCTGGCGAGGCGGCACGCAGGTTTCCCGCGGCCGGCTGCGCTCCCTGACACTCGAGCAGCTGCTGCCGGTGCTGCAGGTCCGAGGGGTGCAGTTCGTCAACCTGCAGTACACCGATACCGCTCGAGAGCGGAGCGAGCTCGAGCAGCGCCACGGGTTGCGCATTATGCACTGGCAGGAGGCGATCGACGACTACGACGAGACGGCAGCGCTCATCGCTGCGCTCGACCTCACGTTGAGCGTGTCCACATCGGTCGTGGATCTCGTCGGCGCGCTTGGCCGACCGGCATGGGTGATGACCCCGTTCAGCCCCGATTGGCGCTACGGCCATTCGGGCGAGGGCATGGTGTGGTATCCGTCTGTCAGGCTATTTCGCCAGGCGCGCTTCGGCGAGTGGGAGCCGGTGATCGCCGCGGTCGCCCGAGAGCTCGAGCGGCACGCGCGCAGAGCACGAGCGTGAGACGCATGTTGTACCTCTTGCGGCCGGTTCGCGCGTGCGACAGTGGTAGAATTCCAGCCGATCGTACGTCCCGCTCCGCTCGATGAAATATTCCCGCGACCACCCCAGCCCGCGCTATGCGGAGCTCCAGGTCCAGTACCGTGCGTTGCACGAACGAGGCGAGCCGTTCCTGGATATCCCGCCGGAGCAGACATTTCCCGGTTCGAGCCTTCCACCGCAGGCCGGACGGATCAAGAAACTCGTCGAGCGGACGGCGGCGCGCACGCTGCTCGACTACGGCAGCGGCAAGGGCATGACCTACGAGCTGCCCGTAATGAAGGACGACGCCGGGGTCGAATGGCCCGGCATACTCGAGTTCTGGGGCGTGGAGAACGTCGAGTGCTACGACCCTGGCTACCCGCCGTTCAGCAGACTGCCGGCAGGGACGTTTGACGGCGTCATCTCTACCGACGTGCTCGAGCATTGCCCGGAGGATGACATTCCCTGGATCGTAGACGAGATCTTCGGCTACGCCACACGGTTCGTGTTCGCAAATGTCGCATGCTACCCCGCCCGCAAGCGCCTTCCGACGGGCGAGAACGCGCATTGCACCGTCAAGCCCGACGAGTGGTGGCGGTCGATATTCGAAACTGCCGCCGCGCGCCGACAGGGTCTGTTGTGGGAGGTCTGGATCGACGCGCGCGTCGAGACGCCGCAGGGGGCGAAGCGGGTAGAAAACAAAATCGGCAACGCATGATCAGGGTCTATATCGGGTACGACGAACGGGAGGCGATCGCCTATCACGTGCTGTCACACAGCATACAAAGGCTCGCTTCCGAGCCCGTCACGATCGCCTCGCTCAGGCTGTCCCAGCTCAAGGGGTTGCTGACGCGCGAGCGCCATCCCCTGCAAAGCACCGAATTCTCGTTTTCGCGCTTTCTGACGCCGTATCTCTCCGACTACGGCGGCTGGTCGATCTTCATGGATTGCGACATGGTGATGCTCGACGATATCGCCGGCCTCTGGCGGCAGCGCGACGAGCGCTACGCGGTGATGGTGGTGAAGCACGTGCACGTCCCAAAGGGAACCGTCAAGTTTCTCGGCGAGAAACAGACCAAGTACGAAAAGAAGAACTGGTCGAGTGTCATACTGTTCAATAACGCGAAATGCCGGGCGCTGACGCCCGAGTACGTGAATACCGCCAGCGGGCTGGACCTGCACCAGTTCAGGTGGCTGGAAAGAGAAGACCTGATCGGGGGATTGCCGAGCCGCTGGAACCATCTCGTGGGCTACGATGCGCCGCGTCCCGACGCGGCACTCCTGCACTACACGGAGGGCGGGCCCTGGTGGACCGAATACAAGGACTGCGAGTACGCTGCAAACTGGCACAGCGAATTGAAGAAGATGGAGCACGTCGAGCGGCGGCGGGCGCGCGCGTAGAACAACGCGATGGACGAATATGCTCCAGGGGCTGACACGGAAGGTCAGGAGCTGGCTAGAGCGGTCTGCCGGCGCGCGGGGCCGCGCTTCCTCGGCCGACCCGGCGGAGGATCGCACCCATCCTGACGAAGCGATCCGCCTCCATCGGGAGGGCCAGGCGTTGCTCCGTGACGGAAAGACGGACGAAGCACTCGGACCAATCACCGAGGCCATTGCGCTTTCGCCGGACTTCGCGGAGGCACACAGTGATGCCGGAGTCGCCCTGAGGCAACTCGGCAGGCTCGAGGAAGCAGCGGTACATTTCCAGCGGGCCGTGAACATTCGGCCTGAATACCTTCCGGCGCTCAATAATCATGGCCTTGCCTGCCTGGAGCTGGGACGCCATGAGGATGCCGAGGATAGTTTCAAGCTCGCGCTGGCACTGGACCCCGCTTCGGCCACGGCCTGTTTCAATCTCGGCTCGTTGCGGTGGACGCAGAACAGGAGGGACGAAGCGATCAAATTCCTCTATCAGGCGACCGAACTAGACCCCGGGTCGATCGAGATCAAGCTTAATCTTGGAGGCATGCTCAATACATCCGGGCGCTATGAAGAGGCCCTCGAATGCTACCGGAACGCGGAGGCCCTGAATCCGGATAAGCCCGAAACGCACGTGGAATATGGTATTACCTTGCTGGCGGTGCACCGGGTTGGCGAAGCGATCTCGCACCTGCAACGGGCCCTCGCGCTCAATCCTGACTTTCCCGAAGCACTCTTCAACCTCGGCAATGCTCATAGTGAGGACGAAAACTTAGAGGAGGCAGTCAAATGTTACCGGCGGGCGGTCGCGCTCAAGTCGGATTACGTAGAAGCCTGGAACAATCTGGGTAATGCCCTGAAGGGACAGGACGCAGTCGACCAGGCCCTGGGAGCCTATCGCAAGGCTACGGCGCTCAAGGCGGATTACGCCGAGGCGCATCACAACATGGGTGTTGCTTTCAACTACCTGGGCCGCCCGCTGGAGGCGATAGAGTCCTACGAGAAGGCGCGCGATGCGGAGCCTGGCCGTCCCGAATCGCAGCTCAATCTCGCTATCGCGCGGCTCATGGTTGGAGATTTCGACAGGGGCTGGCCGGGTTACGAATGGCGGTTTCGTCAAACAAATCCGGACAACAGGATCTTTGCCCGCGAGTGTTCGTGTCCCCGGTGGCAAGGCCAATCGCTCGCGCAGCGAAGCGTACTGGTGTGGGGGGAGCAGGGCATAGGCGACGAAATCCTGTTTTCCAGCATGTATCGCGAAGTGATCGAAGCGGCGAAATTCTGCGTGATCGAATGCGTGCCCAAGCTGCAACCACTGTTTGCACGGTGCTTTCCCGGAGCACGGGTAGTTCCAAAGCAGGAGCCGCCGCATCCGCTGACATGCGAGACCTTCGACTATCATTCGCCGGCCGGCGGACTGGCGCGGTGGCTGAGGCCGAACGTCGAGAGCTTCCCGGCGCATGGGGGGCATCTCGTCGCCGCGCCGGAGCGCGTCGCTTACTGGAAGGGGCGGTTGGCGCAACTCGGGGAAGGCCTCAAGGTCGGCTTCAGCTGGCGCAGCATCAACGTCACGGGCGAAAGAGCGCTGCACTTCACCGACCTCGATCGATGGGAGCCGGTATTTCGGACGCCCGGCGTACAGTTCCTGTCCTTGCAGTACGACGAGTGCGGTGCCGAGCTCGCGCGCGTCCAGGATCGGCTCGGGGTAAGGCTGCACGCATTTCCGGAAGTCGATCTATTCAACGACCTCGAGGAAGCGGCGGCGCTCACCGCGGCGGTCGATCTCGTGATATCGGCACCTACCGCGGTGAGCCTCCTTGCTGCAGCCCTCGGTGTTCCGACCTGGCAGCTGACTTATGGCGCGGATTGGCAGATCCACGGCACGCACCGCAACCTGTGGTATCCGGTTATGACGCAATTCAAGCGTGCCTGGAACGAGCGCTGGGAGGAAGTCCTCGCGGTCGTCGGGCAGCGGCTGGCGCGCCATGTTGCACTTCATGCGGAAGTCAACGCCTCACGTGCAGCCGTTCCGTATTCATCGGCCGACAGTCAAGTGCTGGTCCAGCAACAAAACCTGGAAAACGTGCTGGCGCAAGGCGAGCGCGAGTTGGGGCAAGACATGTTACGGGAGGCTGCCGCAAGCTTCGAGCGCGCCATCGCGCTGAAGGCAGATCACCCGGAGGCTCTTCTCAAGCTCGGCATCGTCCGCTATCAGCAGGGACTGCTCGAGGAGGCGGATGCGGCGTACGGGCGTGTCCTCGAGCTGCAGCCAGGGCATATTGGCGCCCGCGTGAACCGGGCCTTGACGCATTACCAGCGCGGCGATTTCGACGCTGCGGTGAGGGACTACGAAAGCGTATTGAAGGAACGGCCGGACCATCCCGAGGCTCATTTCAATCTCGCGGTGGCGCTGCTGGCGCGCGGCGAATTGGTGCGCGGTTGGAGCGAGTACGAGTGGCGCTTCGAGCAGGAGACGCTCGAAGAACGCAAACGAAGTTTTCCATTCCCGAGCTGGAACGGTGAAGATCTGGAGAGAAAGACCGTCCTGGTCTGGAAGGAGCAAAGCGTGGGCGCCCAGCTCCTGTTTGCCGGCATGTTCCCCGACCTCATCGCGCGCGCTGGCTATTGCATCATCGAATGCACACCCAAGCTCGTGCCGCTGTTCGCGCGTTCCTTTGCCGATTGCGACGTCGTGCCGCGCACCGAGCCGCCGCATCCGTACACCCAGCACGGAGTCGACTTTCAGATTCCGTCCGGAGGTCTCGGTCGCCGGCTGCGCAGCGGGCTCGACGCGTTTCCACGACACCAGGGCTACCTTCTGGCGGACCCGCAGCGCGTCGCCTGGTGGCGGGGGCGCCTGCAGGAGCTGGGCGCGGGCCCGAAGATCGGGTTCAGCTGGCGCAGCATCAGTACGCGCGGCGAGCGGGCTCTTGCCTGCACCGCGCTCGACCAGTGGAGAAGCATCCTGCGCACGCCCGGCGTCCAGTTCGTCTGTCTGCAGTACGACGAGTGCTCCGCCGAACTGCAAGCAGCACGGACCGAGTTCGGCGTACCCCTTCACCGGTTCAGCGACCTCGATCTGTTCAACGATCTCGATGAAGCCGCCGCCCTCACGCGGGCTCTCGACCTGGTGATCTCAGCGCCTACGGCGGCAAGCGTCCTGTCCGCGGCGCTCGGCGTGCCGACCTGGCAACTTCACCATGGAGCGGACTGGCAGATGCACGGCTTGCCGCGTCATCCGTGGCTGCCGGCACTGCGGCGTTTCCAGCGCGGCGTGCACCAGCCATGGGAGGAAGTGATGACGGAGATTGCCGGAGAACTGCTGAATTGGATCGCCGAGCGTGGGAGCTGAGGTGTCGCGGCGTTACCTCGGCATCATTCCCGCGCGCGGCGGCTCGAAGCGCCTCCCCGGCAAGAATCTGCAGCCGCTGCGTGGAAAGCCCCTGCTGGCATACACCATAGAAGCGGCGAGCGCCTCCCGGCGGCTCACTGCGGTCGTGGTCTCCACGGACAGCGAGGCCATTGCGCGCTGCGCTCGCGCGTGCGGGGCGGATCCACAGGGTCTGCGCCCGAAAGAGCTGGCGCGCGACGACAGTCCGGTCAGCGGAGCGCTCATCGATGCGTTGAGAAAGTATGAGCGCAATCATCCGCTCGTCGATGCCATAGTGTTGCTTCAGCCGACGTCGCCTTTTCGCAGCGGAAAGCACATCGACGAGGCCATAGCAGCGTTCGAGGCCCGCAAGGCGGATACGGTGACCTCGGTGCGTAGGGTGAAGGATCACCCGTACTGGATCTGGACCCGATCGGAGGGCGCGCTGCGCCCCTATCATTCGCTGCGCCGAATGACGGCGCAGCGGAACGAGCTACCCGAAGTCTATATCGAGAACGGCGCGGTACTGGTCATCAAGCGCTCGCTGGTTGTGGGCGGGAAGCTCTACGGCAAGCGGGTGGTACCTCTCGTAATGGACGAGTTGACTTCGATCGACATCGATACCCCCCTCGATTTCGCCTGGGCCGAATTCGTGGTCTCCAGGCGGCCCCATTCGAGGAATCGGGCCAGATGACACGCAAGGTCCTGGCTGTCACGGGGACGCGAGCCGAGTATGGATCGATGCGTCCGGTGTTCGCCGCGATCGCATCGGCCTCGGGGCTGGAGCTCGAGCTCGTCGTCACCGCGATGCATCTCGCCCCCCAATTCGGGTCGAGCCTTGCCGAAGTCGAGGCCGATCGCTACGGACCGCTCCACTATGCGAAAGCTGACGACACCGCCGAAACGGGCGTGGCGATGGCGCGCGGGCTGGGGCAGATGCTCCTCGCCATGACGGGAATCGTGGAGCGGGCGCGGCCCGACGTTATCCTGTTGCAGGGTGACCGCGGGGAAATGCTGGCCGGCGCGCTCGCCGGAGCGCACCAGAATGTCGCCGTCGTGCACATGTCGGGAGGCGACGTGAGCGGCTCGATCGATGATCCGATGCGCCACGCCGTCTCGTCCTTCGCGCACATACACCTGACGACCTGCGCGCCAAGCACCGCGCGCCTTCTGGCCCGAGGCGAATCAGCCGACCGCATATTCGAGGTCGGTGAGCCGGCGCTCGACGTGATCAGGTCGCTTCAGCCGGTGCCGCCGCAAGAGCTCGCCCGGGAGCTCGATCTCGACCTCACCCGGCCGGTCGTGCTTGCAACGCAACATCCGGTCACGACCGAGGCTGGCGCTGCCGGCCGCCAGATCACCGAGACGCTGGAAGCGCTCGCAACGCTCGGATTACAAACGGTATTCACGTACCCTAACACCGACGCCGGCGGTGCGGAGATGCTGCGGGTGCTCCAATCGTACGGGAGCCGCCCCTACCTGCGCATAGCTCCGCACCTCGGCTCGCGCAAGTACATGAGCCTGATGAAAATCGCGGCAGTGATGGTCGGCAACTCGAGCAGCGGCATATTGGAGGCGGCGTCTTTCAAGCTGCCGGTCGTCAATGTAGGCACTCGCCAGCATGGCCGCACCCGGGCCGGCAATGTTATTGACGCAGACTATGAGCGAGTGGCTATCGCGGAAGCGGTGCAGCGGGCCCTGCACGACGGGGTTTTCCGGCGGGCGCTGCAGTCGTGCGTTAATCCGTACGGTGACGGGAGCACCGCCCCCAAAACGGTGGACATCCTGCGGCGGCTGAAGCTTACCCCGGCACTGCTTGCGAAGTGGCTGCCCGCAAGCGAACCATTTCTCGAATGATGGATTTCCGGGTACTGACAGCCGCAGGCGACGACGGCCGTCTGTGGGCCGACCTCGTGCGCCGGCTTCCTTTGCCGCTGCGTGATGTGCATTTTCTGCCGGAGTACGGCCTCATCTATCGCGATACCTATGGGTATGAGCCGCTGCTGGCGTGCGTCGTGTCCGATGAGAACTTCGTCATTCAACCCTTCGTCAAGCGGCGGCTCAACGCGCTTCCATTTCTGGCCCAGCAGAATGTCACCGAGCCGTTTTGGGACATCGCCAACGCCTACGGCTACGGCGGCCCGCTCTGCGCGGATCCGACCGCCGCGCGGGCAGAGCCTCTACTCGAGTGGTTCGAGGAGCAGTTCTGTTTGTGGTGCCGGAGCGAGAAGATCGCGGCCGAATTCTGCTCCCTGCATCCCATCCTGAACAACCGGCAACAGCTGGCGGGGCTGGCCGGCGTCGCAACGGCTCCGCAGAAGCGCGTGATCTACCTGGATCTTGCGCTGCCGGAAAATGAGCTATGGCGGGCCGTCAACCGCGGTCACCGCAGCAGCATCCAGCGTGCGCGCGCCGGCGGCGTGCGGGTCGACCGCGTAGCCGCCGATGCTGCCAACCTGACGGAGTTCGAGCGCCTGTACGCGATCACCATGAACCGCCACGGCGCAGCGGACCGATGGTATTTCCCCGTCAATTACTTCCGCAACTGCGTGCGCTATCTGGGAGCGGACCGGGTTTCGCTGTTCTTCGCCCGCGCATCGGCGGCGGTTGCCTCGGCCTACCTGCTGCTGCATGATGCAGGAATCGCCTATTACCATTTCGGCGGGTCGGACGACGCGTATTTCTCATTGCGGCCGAACAATCTATTGCTCTACGAGACCGCCCTGTGGGCGAAGCAGGCCGGATACCGCTTCTACCACCTCGGCGGAGGGGTCACCTCGGGTGAAGACGACAACCTGTTGCGATTCAAAGCCGGGTTTGGGGGATGCGCGGCCACGCTTTTCACTTATGGCCGCATCCACGACAGTGCTGCCTACGGACGCTTGTGCGAGCTTAAAATGAGCCACGAGCGCGCAACGCTCGGCAAGGCGCTGGAAACGGAATATTTTCCCCTCTACCGAAGATGACGAGCCATGCATCTTGAATCGGCAGATTTCGACTTCACGCGCTCCGAGGCGACTGTCGTCATCGCCGAGGTCGGCGTCAACCACAACGGTGATCCGGCCCTCGCCCGCCGCATGGTGGATGTGGCGCGGGAGGCGGGGGCCGACATCGTCAAATTTCAGGCTTTCAACTCCGAGAAGGAGATCAGCCGCTACGCGCCGAAGGCGCAGTACCAGCAGGAAAATACCGGCGCGGACGGCAGTCAGCTCGAGCTCTGCAAGGCTCTCGAGCTCGACGGCGCGACGCTCGCTTCGTTGAAAGACTACTGCGCCAGGGTGCGCATGCCGTTTCTGTGTACTGCGTTCGATTTCGACAGCGCCGACCTGCTGTGCGAGGAGCTCAAGGTGTCGGCGATAAAGATCGGCTCGGCCGAGGTGACGAACATCCCGTTTCTCGAGTACATCGGCTCCAAAAAGATCGGCGCCATACTCTCCACGGGCGCGAGCAATCTGGCGGAAGTGGGTGCGGCCGTGAAGGCGATAACCGGAGCGGGTTGCCCGGAGCTCGTGCTGCTGCATTGCGTCTCGAGCTATCCGGCCCCGGTGGAGCAGGTGAATCTGCGCGCGATGTTGACGCTCAGAAGCGAGTTTGGCCTGCCGGTGGGCTTTTCCGACCACACGCCGGGCATAGAGGCGGCGATCGTCGCCGCCGCATTGGGCGCATGCGCGGTGGAGAAGCATTTCACCACCGACCGCAACCTTCCCGGTCCAGACCACCTCGCGTCGGTGGAACCGCATGAGCTGAAGGCGCTGGTGGCGGGTGTGCGCGCGGCGAATCACGCGCTCGGGAACGGGACGAAGGTCCCGGCGCCGTGCGAGCTGCCCAATCTCCCCTTGATTCGCAAGAGTCTCGTCGCCGCAAGGGATCTTCCCGCCGGCGCCGAGCTTACCCGCGACATGATCGAGATCAAGCGGCCGCTGGGGGGCATAGAGCCCGCGGCGCTCGGCAAACTGCTTGGGCGGAAGTTACGGACGTCGGTGCAGGAAGACAGGCCTATCACGTGGGACGACATCGTATGACGGCGGCCGGTACACAGACGAAGGGGGCCGTGCCGGATATCTACGACACGCTGGCGCCGCATTACCGCGAATATGCGCGGTCGAAGCAAGCCTACATCACGGCAGTGGACCGTTTCATATTGCAACATGCGCCGGGTAGCGTGGAGGCGGTGCTGGACGTAGGCGCAGGCGACGGGGTGCGCGGTGTCGACCTCGCCAGGGGTCTCAGGGCAAAGCGCCTCGTGCTGTGCGAGCCGAGCCGGGAAATGGCCGCCCAGTGTCGCAAGCTCGCGCCGGAGGCGGTGTGGGAGCTGCCGGCCGAGGCGCTCCCCGACAGCGACCTCAGATTCGACGTCATCCTCTGCCTGTGGAACGTGCTCGGGCACCTCGCAGGGCCATCGCAGCGCGTGGCCGCCCTGAAAGCAATGAAGCGGCTCCTCGCTCCGACCGGCGCGGTCTTTCTCGACGTCAACAACCGGCATAACGCGGCCGCCTACGGCCGGCTGAAAGTGCTCGCCCGGCGCTGCGCGGATTTCCTGTTTCCCGACTACCGGCGCGGCGACACCGAGTACGAATGGAAGATCGGCCGCTTGAGCCTGCCGGCGATGGGGCACCTGTTCACCCCGACGGAGATCGAGGGCATGATTGCGGAAAGCGGTCTCCGGGTGGTGCGCAGGCTCGCCGTTGACTACGCCACGGGCGAATACTCCGCATCGCCGTATCGCGGGCAGCTGCTGTATCGGGCGACGCACTAGCGCCGGGAGGAAGAGTTTGGGGTGGGATGCAGTCTGGGAGCGCGTATACCGTGAACGAGAGTGGGGGCGGTATCCGCAGGAAGAGGTGGTACGCTTCGTCGCGCGGAATTTCTACCGGGTGCCGGACCGTGCGGCAGTGAAGATGCTCGAGATCGGTTGCGGCCCGGGGAGCGGCGCAAGCTGGTTCGTCGCCCGGGAAGGCTACGACCTCACCGGCATCGACGCCTCGCCGACCGCGATCGACAAGGCGCGAGAGCGATTTTCCGGTGAGGGCCTGCCAGGAGAATTCGTCGTCGGTCCCGTAGACGATCTGCCGTTTCCCACCGACAGTTTCGATGCGGTGATCGACGTAGTCTGTCTTGCCTGCAACCCGGAGCGTGAAACGCGAACGATACTCGGCGAGGTGCATCGCGTGCTGAAACCCGGCGGCCTGCATTTCTCGCTCACGCCCCGCAGCGGCTGCTGGGGCGACGAGGAAGGAGAGCGCATCGACCGCACGACCTTGCGTGAAGTACGTTCCGGCCCGTTCGCGGGCCTGGGCACGACCCGCTTCGCGACGCGGGAGAGTCTCGTCGCTCTGTATGGCGCGTTCCGGGACCTTGCCGTGGAGCACACCGTGCGGTCGGCGGAAAATGGAACACGGGAGATCACGCATTGGCTGGTGACCTGCCGCAAGTGACAGGATGGCCATGACCCTGCCCCCGGAGCTGCAAAAGCTCATCGTCGGTCCGCAGAACAGCATACGCGACGCGATGCGCGTGATCACGGACAACTGGCGCGAAATCGCGCTGGTGGCCGACGACGCAGGGCACGTGTCCGGAGTCGTGACCGACGGTGATATACGCCGGGGTCTGCTCTCCGGATTGACCCTGGATTCTCCGGTGAGCAGGGTGATGACCACCAATTACATTCACGTCGGGACGGAAGCGGACCGTGCCAGCGTGCTGGACCTTATGAAGGCGCGCCGCATCCGGCACGTTCCCGTCCTCGACCGCGAGCGGCGGCTGGCGGGCATCCATTTCCTGGAGACTTTGCTCGGAACCGGGGACAAGCCCAACGGGGCGGTCGTCATGGCCGGGGGCGAGGGCAGGCGCCTGCGGCCGCTGACGGACCGGCTGCCGAAACCGATGGTGCCGGTGGCGGGGCGGCCGATACTCGAACGCATCGTGCTGCATCTCGTCGGCTACGGCATCAAGCGTATCCATATCTCGGTGAACTACATGGCCGGTGTCATTACCGAGTATTTCGGCGACGGACGTCGCTTCGGCTGCAGCATCGAATACCTGCACGAAGCGGAGCCTCTGGGCACCGGCGGGCCGCTGTCGTTGTTGCGCGACCGGCCGCAGCACCCGCTGGTCGTAATGAACGGGGATCTCGTCACCCAGCTCGATATATCCCGGTTGCTCCGCTTTCACGGCGAGCAGCGGGCCAGTGCGACCCTGGCGGCGCGCCATCATCAGGTCGAGATACCCTTCGGCGTGGTCAGAGAGCGCGATCACCAGCTGCTCGAACTCGTGGAGAAGCCCTCGCCTCATTACCTCATCAATGCAGGCATCTACGTGCTCGATCCGGAGGTGCTGTGCCTCGTGCCGGCCGGCAGGTTCTTTCCCATGACCTCGCTGTTCGAAACGTTGCTCCTGCGCAAGCAGCGCGTGGCGGTGTACTCGATCGAAGAGGACTGGATCGACGTCGGGCGCCGCGAGGAGCTCGATCGCGCGCGCGGGGAAAACAGCTGAGGCTGCTCAGACGGACAGGTGCGCGCTGCTGGGCAGATTGATGACCCGGCGTTCCAGGCTCTCGGCGACCTCCAGGTCCATGCGCGGACAGGCCCGGTACATGCTCAGACGATGCATCAGCCGCCATGCCGGCCGTGCGCCAACGCCGCCATCGTTGAGAGCCCTCAACACCGCGTCGCGTTCCGGCGCGTTGCTCTCATCGAGGATCAACGCATTGAGCCAGTAGTTGCTCTGCGCGAATTCCGGTGCTTCGAATACACGCGCCCCTCGGAACTCGGCGAATTCGATGCGATATCGCGCGGCCAGCGCCTGCTTGCGCCGCAGCAGCTCCGGCAGGCGCTCGAGCTGGGCCAGCCCGAGCGCAGCGTTCAGGTTCGGCATCCGGTAGTTGTAGCCGATCTCGTCGTGGATGAATTCCCAGCCGGCATCGATGCGGGCGGTAGTGGTCAGATGACGGGCGGCGCGCGCCAGGGCGGGTGAGCTGGTGAGTACCGCGCCGCCGCCGCCGGTTGTCACGATCTTGTTGCCGTTGAAGCTGAGGGCGCCGGCAACGCCCCATGTTCCTGTGTGCCGTCCACGGTAGCGGGAACCGAGCGACTCCGCCGCGTCTTCGATCAGGGTCAGCCCGAACTCGCGACACACTTGCTCGAGCCGTTCCATGTCCGACGGGTGGCCGAACGTGTGCATCGGGACCACCGCATGGATGCGCCGGCCGGTCGCGCGGTTGTAGCAGCAGCCGTCCCTCGATTCGGTCGTTTTCCGGAGGTGGTCCGCGAGCTTCCCCGGATCGATTCCGAGCGTATTCTCGGCAGCGTCGGCAAAGTGCGGAATCGCCCCGCAGTAGCTGACGGCATTGGCGGTCGCCACGAACGTCAGCGCGGGCACGACGACCTCGTCGCCGGCCGTGACGCCCGCGGTTTTCAGGCACACGTGCAGTGCCGCGGTTCCATTGACGGTTGCGACGGCGAACGGCGCGCCGGTCAGCTCGGCGAGCCGGACCTCGAACTCGTCGACGTACTTGCCAGCGGTGGAAACCCAGCCGCTGTCGACGCAGCGCTTGAGGTATTCGCTTTCGTTGCCCTGGAAAGTCGGCTCGTGCAGCGCGAACGAGGTGCCGCCCGGCAGGCAGCGCCGCACGCGATCCAGTATCCGTTGCGGCAGCTCCTGCGTCACAGCGTGTACGTTCCGGGCTTGTAGCGCGCCAGGTTGGCGGCGTTCTCGAACCAGGCGATGGTTTCCTCGATGCCCTTGCGCAATCCGCCAGGCCCACCAAATTCTGGCGCCCATCCGAGCAACCGCTTCGCCTTGGCGTTGTCGCCGCACAGGCGCTCCACTTCACTTGCGTCCGGACGCACGCGCCGAGCTTCCGCCACAATCTCGATATCCGCCGACATCAGGCGGGCGATCAGCCGCGCGGTATCGCCGACGGAAATCTCATGACCGGTCGCGACGTTGATTACTTCGCCTACCGCCTGATCGGAATTAATGGCTGCGACATACGCCCGGACCGTGTCCTTCACGAAACAGAAATCGCGCGTTGGATGCAGGGACCCCAGTTTGACCCGCTTCGCCTTGGAGGCGATCTGGGTGATGATGGTCGGAATCACCGCGCGCGTGGACTGGCGCGGCCCGAAGGTGTTGAACGGGCGCAGCACCGTCACCGGCGTGGCAAAGGAAGCCTGGAACGACAATGCGAGCTGATCGGCTGCCGCCTTGGTCGCCGCGTACGGCGACTGCGGATGGACGCGGTGCTCCTCGGTGATGGGCACGGACTGCGCCGTTCCGTACACCTCGCTGGTCGATGTGTGGATCACCCTCGCTACCCCGAGCGCACGCGCCGCCTGAAGGACGTTGAGCGTGCCCTTGATATTGGTGTCCACGTAGTTGTCCGGTGCATGATAGGAGTAGGGTATGCCGATCAGGGCGGCGAGATGCATCACGACCTCGCAACCCCGCATCGCTTCCATCACGCCGTGCGGGTCGCGTATGTCGCCGGGAAAGACCTCGAACGAGCCGCGCAGCGCCGGCTCCACATGGTCGAGCCATCCCCAGGAATCAAAGGAGTTGTAGAAGATCAGCGCCCGGACCTGATGGCCGTCTCTGATGAGGTGCTCTGCAACATGGGATCCGATGAAGCCATCGGCGCCGGTGACGAGAATTCTTGTTGGGGCCATGATCGATGTGGTGGTAAGGGATACATTATGCAACAACCTGGGAATTCTGCCGCGCTGCGACCTCGAGCAGCCCCGAAAGAAACCGGTCCGGTCATCGCGCTTCATCGTGCACGGCGCATCGCGTGCCGTAGTTGATGATGGTTCTGCTGAACTGCGATATGCTGTTGCCGCGCCGTTGCGCGCAGGCGGGCGCGCGCACCGACAGATTGGCAGCTCGATTGTTAGACTGGGTCAAAACCGCATTCAGGCAACTCGCGCACGGGGCGACGGCGGCGCGCGTGCGTCCGGACTTGCGCGCGGCTGCCGCACCTGCGCCATCGGCGGAGAACGCTGTGGCGGCGGAGGAGTTCGCGCGCGGTTGCGCGCTGCGCGAGGCGGGCCGCCTCGC
>DATFWO010000162.1:0-13106 GCA_035259205.1 Burkholderiales bacterium
GCGGACCACGCCTTCCATCGACAAGCCGCTCACCCGCCCCTCGAAATGATGGCTCGCGTCCTTTTCAACGAGCACGAAGGCGATGCGATCGCCCGTCAGCTGGGCCTCGAAGGCCGGCAGAAAGCCGCCTTCGACCCGCGCTCCGCCGCGTATGCGCTGGTATTGCTGCTCGAGCTGAAACTCGTAGTCGCGCGCACCGCCCGGCAGTTCGGCCTCGATGCGCCATTTGCCTGCCGCCCGGGCGGGAACGACATAGAGATAATAATTCTTGGAGATCGTCACCGTCTTGTCCGGACCCCAGTCCGCAAAGCCGAAATCGTGCGCCACGATGCGCGTTCCCGGCTTGAGCTGAGCGAGCAGCCTCGGTTTCAGTTTTTCGACGAGGCCGGGCAGCAGGTAGAGGGTAACGACCGTCGCCGCGCTGACATCCGCAGTAAGCGCGTCGCCGTGGCGGAACGCCACCCGGTCCGCCACCCCGGCACGCCGGGCGTTCTCGCTGCTTTCCTTCACGAGCTCCGCATCGATGTCGACGCCGAGGCCGCGGGCGCCGTAGTCGCGCGCGGCGGCGATGACGATGCGCCCGTCGCCCGAGCCCAGATCGACCACAAAATCTTCGGGCGTGACTTCGGCGACGCGCAGCATCTCGTCCACGGCAATCGTGGTGGAGGGTATATAGGGCGTCGGGATGTACGATTCGCTGCTGACCTCGGCCGCCCCAGCCGGCAGGACCGCCGCGAACGCGATGATGCCCTCCAGGATCGTGCGCCTGACCCACGAAGTAACCGGCATATCGCTTCTACCTGATCTGCTCCCCGGCGTCGTGAGCCAGGTGGCGGGGATCCCAGATCTGGGTTCGCGTCGCGTTCCAGGCCTGCTCCTGGCCCGCTCCGCCCTTGCTCTCACCCGGATTGGCGCGCGCAGTTCCGCTGATCGCATGGTTGTATATGCGCCCGGTGAACTCGTAGCGCGTCGCGCCGGCGCCCTCCCCGACATTGGCGGTGAAGGTGATCTGCTCGCCGGTGAGCACGGGATTCTCGAGCTTCGCGGGATGGCCTCCGACGACAAGCTTGCCGGAGAGTTTCTGGAAGTTCTGTTCGAGAGAGAGCTCGTAGTCTTCCGCCCTGCCGTCGCGTTGGAGCTGCCAGCGCCACTTGCCGGCGGCGACGCCAGGAACCACCCAGTGAAATACCTTGCTTCTCTGCCCGATGCCGACCTTCTTGCCGGGCGCGGGCATTTCCAGCTGGAGATCGGGCGGCCAGTCGCCGAAGTCGTAGTCGTGCGACACGATCCGCGTGCCGGGCTTCAGGGTGGCGAGCAGCCGGGAGCGTATCGCGAGGTTCACATCGGGGAGCAGGTACAGTGTAAGCACCGTCGCCGCACTGACGTCCGTCTCAAACAGGTCGCGCTGATAGAACGTCACGCGCTTCGCGACGCCGGCCCTAGCGGCGTTACGGTTGCTCAACTCGACCAGCCGGCCGTCGAGGTCCACGCCGAATCCGCGCGCCCCGTATCGGCTGGCGGCCGTGATCACCATGCGTCCGTCACCCGAGCCCAGATCGATGACGTAATCATCCGGTCCGATCCGGGCTATCTCCAGCATCCTGTCGACGACGTTCTGCGGCGTCTGGACGTAGGGCGTGTCTAGGTCCTTTTCCTGAGCGCGCATCGCGCCGCTCCACCCGATCAGGAGCGCGCACGCGATCAAGAATGGTCGAAACGGCGCGAGGCGCACCGCGCCGGGAATGGCTGGGCAGTGCTTCATCAACCCGCGAAGCCGGATGCGGCATGCGGCCGGCGGGACGCGCCGGAGCGGAAAGCCGCATTGGCTAGGCTCGCGCGCCGCGCGCTCCAGTCCTGCTGCCCCTGCGCCCGGGAGCTCGACAGCGCCGCCGAGCCGATGATGCTCTCGCCTTCGACTTTACCGGAGAACTCGTGCTTGACCGGCGTTCCACCGACCTCGGCAGTAAAGCCGAACCGGATATCCTCACCGCTCAACTGCGCGTCCTGCAGCTTTACCGTGCGGCCGCCGACGCGCGCCGAGCCGGAGATGCCTTGGAACCGCTGTTCCAGCGTCACTTCATAGGACTGCTGCTTGCCCGAAACGGTCAAATCCCAGCGCCAGGTACCGGCGACCTTCGCGGGTATGACCCAGAAATAGATGTCGCTCTTGCCGCCCGCGCCGCCCCACCTGCCGCTCGTTTCCATCGTCACCTGCGCATCGGGCTTCCAGTCGTCCATCGAGAAGTCGTGCGACACGATGCGCGTGCCGGGCTTCAACTGCAGCAGCTTGGGGCGTAGCTCGAGATTGACCCGCGGCAGCAGGTACATGGTGATCACGGTCGCCTGGCTCAAGTCGGTGTCGAAGAGGTTGCGCTGATAAAACGCCACCTTGTCCGTGACGCCGGCGTTGCGCGCGTTCTCGTTGCTCTCGCGGATGCGATCGGGATTGAGGTCCACGCCGAAGCCTCGCGCGCCGAATTGCTTGGCGGCCGTAACCACTATGCGGCCGTCGCCGGAACCAAGGTCGATCAGATAATCGGTAGGGCCGACCCGCGCAATCTGCAGCATGCGCTCCACGACGTCGTGCGGCGTCGGCACGTACGGCACGCTCGGTTCCGCCGACCATGCGAACGGGGCAACGCAGGATACGAGGGCAGTCGCGGCGCCCAGACGCCGGAGAATATGAGCGGGCTTCCGTTGACACGATGTGGACTGCACCGAAGGCCTCCTTGGGTCCTTACCAACAGGAGCGGTGTTGCGGCTATCCTGCAAAAACCCTCCGGTGTTTCCGCCGACCGCCGGTTTCGTAGCCGCTTGCGGCCTGGGTTATATTCGTATGAACAATCGAGTGCGGGCATTATAGCCAAAACCGCAATAGCGCAGGCGCGTGTGATGTTGTTTTACGCCATTCTCTTTGTTTCCGGCGGTGCCGTGCTGGCGCTCGAACTGCTCGCCTCGCGCATCATGACGCCTTATTTCGGCGTAAGTCTCTACATCTGGACCGGGATACTGTCGATCACGCTGGTTGCGCTCGCGCTGGGTTACTGGGCCGGAGGCAAGCTTGCGGCGCAACGCCTGGTCGGCACGACACGTGCAGAGCGTCTGGCCCAGTACTTCACGGTAATGCCCGCAGTCGCCGGATTCGCCGTCATCGCAGCCTGCCTCGTCTACCCGTATCTGTTCGCTGCCCTGGCCGCGTTCGATCTGGTAGCGGGCGCATTCATTGCGTGCCTGGTCCTGCTGTTCTTGCCGCTGGCCTCGGCTTCCGCGATGAATCCGCTGCTCGTGGCTTATATGCTCGCCCGCGGCGGGCGGCTTACCGGCGACGCCGGAGCCGGCAAGGTATTTTTCGCGAGCACGCTCGGTTCGGTGGCGGGAGTGGTGATTACCGCATTCGCGCTGATCCCCTACGTGAGCAACTTCTCGGCGGCCCTGATCGTCGCGCTGTTCCTCGCGCTGCTGTCGCTCGCGGCGGCCACGTGGTCACCGGTCCCGCTCGCCGCGCGCAAGAAGCTGAGCATCGCGGCCGGCGCAGCCGCGCTCCTTGCCACCGTGCTCCTGTGGCAGGCGGAGGCCTACACCGGCCGCATGTGGCCCGCGGCGTACAACGGCGCTTCCTGGCGCATCGAGGCAAGCTTCCGCTCCCTGTTCGGAACCGTGAAGGTGTTGCGGACCGAGGCCGATCCGCAGACCAAGCAATTCACGCGCATCTACTTCCAGGACGGCCTGATCCAGAACACGGTAGCCTCCGATGGACGCTCGCTTTCGTTCTACACGTATGCGCTGGAAGCGCTGGCGCTTTCCTATCGGCCCCAGTTCACGTCGGCGCTCGTGCTGGGCCTGGGAGCGGGCATCGTGCCGATGCGCCTGGCCAAGCGCGGCGCCGCGGTCGAGGTGGTCGAGATCGATCCCGCCTCGCTCGCCGCAGCCCGCCGGATCTTCGGCTACGAGCTGTTCCGTGCGGCGGTGCACCTCGAAGACGCACGCACCTTCCTGCGCGGCTGCATCCGCAGCTACGACGTGATCGTCGTCGACCTGTTTCATGGCGACGGCACACCCGATTACCTCGTTACACGCAATTTCTTTCGCGATCTGAAAGGCTGCCTGGCGCCCAACGGCGTTGCGGTCTTCAATACCTTCGCCGATCTCGAGCGGCCGGCCGCCTACGCGCACCTCCTCACAACCTTGCGGGCCGAGCTGCCGCACATCGTTGTATACCGGCCCGACTGGCCCGGCGCAGTACAGGTCAACAGCTTCATCGTCGCCTCGGCGAATCCGCTCAGGAGCCCCGAGCGCCCGCGACTCACCGACATACCCCTGCGTCACGACTCGGTGCTTGCCGAAATGCTGGAGCGGCCACAGGCCCTGACCCGCGAGCTGCTGGGGCGCGGTCAGGTGGTGACCGACGCCCGTAGCGCGGCGGCTTACGACATTGCGCAAAGCCAGATCAGGTATCGCAAATCGATCGTTGAGTCGGTGCCACCGGCGTTTCTCGTCAACTGAGGACAGAACCTAGGGCCGGCGCGCATAGCTGACCGTCAACATCTCCCACTGATGGCCGTCCGGCTCGTTCCAGTAGACGATGCTGCCGCCGTGCTGGGTGTTGATTCGGTAGTCGACCGGCCCGTGAACGTTGCTGCGGTACGGTATTCCAGCCGCCTTGATACGCTCGAGAATGACGTTGAAATCGTCCCGGTCCACTCGAAAGCAATAGTGGATCCTGGGAAAGGGCTCGGTCCATTCGTCGAAGTCGAGGGTCAATCCGTCATTCACGTACACAGGGGCGAACGGTCCTATCCCCGTTTCCGACCAGGGCACCCCGAGGAGCCCGGCCAACAGTCTCGCCGAGGCCACCTTGTCGCGGGACGGCACCATGAGGTGATCGAGATGAACGGCCATCGTGCTCTCCTGTTGTCAATGCCCCATTCTTTATGGAGCCGGCACGCTGCCGCAAAGTTCTACGAGCTTCCCATCGCGAGGTCGCGTTCCCAACGTGCGCTCTTCGTGCCGCGCCACACCCCTTCGTTTCCCTCTCGCGACGGCCGAGCTACTCGCCGCTCGTCACGCCTTCACGCGCTGCGCTGTCCAGCGTGCAATCTTCCCGCCGCCCAGATCGACCGTCCCTTCCATATTGTCACCACCGACCCGCCCCTTGTACACCTGGCGCACTCCGGCGCCTGCCGGCAGCGAAAACGCGATGTCCTCGCCCCGCAACTGGGTGGAGAACAGCTTCGCGCCCTTGGCGTCGGCGCCGTTGAAGTTCTGATACTGCTGGCGCAAGGTCAGATCGAAGGTCTCACCCGCATCGACGCGCACCTGCCAGCGCCCGGCGACCTTGGCCGGGATGATCCACAGATACACGGTAGCGCGGCCCACGCCGTTGACCTTCTCCTTCTCCGGCACGTCCCACGTCATCTGGTCATCGGGCTGCCAGTCGTCGAAGTGGTAATCGTGCGAGACGACGCGCGTGCCGGGTCTCAGCTCCGAGTAGACCTTGGGCCGCAGGTTGACCATCATGCCCGGCAGCAGATAGAGCGTGAGCACCGTCGCCTTGCTGATATCCGCCTTGAAAACGTCCTGAACGTAGAAGGCCGCGCGGTCGTCTATCCCCTGCTTCTTCGCCTCGGCGTTGCTCAACTTGACCAGCTCGGGGTCTATGTCGACCCCGAAACCACGCGCCTTGTACTTCACCGCCGCGGTGCGCACGATGACGCCGTCGCCGGAGCCCAGGTCGATGACGAAGTCGTTCGGACCGACCTTGCCCATCCGCAGCATCTCGTCCACGACGACCTGGGGCGTCGGCACGTACGGCCCGCCGGTGCGTTTGCTGTCGACATCTTCTGCGGCACGGACGAGACGTGCCGCCGGCAACGCGCCGAGCGCGAGCAGCACCCGGCGGCGTAACAGTGAAATCTGACCTTGCATCAGTGTCCTCCCGGTTATCCCGACATATATTAGAACCTATCTCAATAATAGGCACGTAGCGCGCCCGATTGGAGCTGTCGCGGCGTAGTAGAATGGCGGCCATGACGCACCGACTTTCCGGCTTCGCAGCCGCGATACTCGCCGCAGCCTGCCTTTTCGTCCGGATGGAGACTGCGACCGCCGACATCTACGGCTTCGTCGACGAGAACGGGATGGTGCACCTGTCCGACGCGCCGACCGATCCCCGCTACCAGCTGTTCAAGAAAGAACCCCGACCGGCTGCGCTGCCGGAAACGGACGCGACCGCGGCGGCCGCTCCCGGGTCGCGGAGCGCGAGCTACGTCAACCTGGCTCAACGCAAGCTCTACACCCCGCTGGTATCGGCGGTGGCGAAGGAATTCCAGCTCGAACCCGCGCTGCTGCATGCCTTGATCACCGTGGAGTCGGGCTACAACCCGAAAGCGCGCTCGCCCAAAGGCGCCATCGGACTCATGCAGCTCATGCCGGATACGGCCCAGCGCTACAAAGTCGCCAATATCTGGGATCCCGGCGAGAATGTGCGCGGCGGAGCGCGCTATCTGCGCGACCTGCTTGCATTGTTCAACAACGACCTGAGCCTTGTGCTCGCAGCCTACAACGCCGGGGAAGACGCCGTGGCGCAGTACGGCAACAAGATCCCGCCGTATGCCGAAACCCGCAATTACGTGCCGCGGGTTCTTCAACAGTACCAGCTGCTCAGCACCTCGCGCGCGAGAACGAGTGACAGGTGATGATAGGCGACACGTAACCGCCGAACTCATGGCGCGACGCGCAGCGGTTCACCGGTAACCGTCACTCATCACTTATCACGCCGTTCGACCAGGGTGGCGGTCCACTTTACCGCGCCGGCCTCTTCGCCGCGAGCTTCGCCGGCCATCTGCTCGCCGTTGACGATGGCCGTGAACTGCTCGGTTCCCTTGCCGCTCGCGCGCGGAACCGAAAAGCGGATGCGTGAGCCGTCGATCTGCCCGTCCCGCAACGCGAACTCCCGGCCGTTTCGCGTGACCCTTCCTTCGAAACGCTGGTAGGCCTGGTTGATCTCGAGCTGGAAGCGCGCGCCGTTGGCGCCCGGCAGGTCGCCGCTCCACACTCCCTGGACAGGTGCTGGCACGATCCACAAGTGCAGCATGGAAGTCCACGTTCCGATCAGGTCGTATTTTTCCGGAGTTTCCACTTCGACTGTGCGATCCGGCTTCCAATCGCCGAAGTCGAAGTCGTGCGAAACGATACGCGCGCCCGGCCGCAATTCCTTCAGGATCTTGGGCCGCAGGCTGGTCATCATTCCGGGCAGGAGATACAGAGTGAGCACGGTTGCCTGGCTGAGGTCGGCTGCATGGACGTCCTGCCTGATGAAGCGCACGCGGTCCGCGATGGCGAGCCGCTGCGCCGAGCCGTTGGCGCGATCGACCAGCTCCTGATCGATATCCACACCCATCCCGCGGGCCTGGTGCCGCGTCGCGGCCGTCAGCACGATGCGCCCGTCTCCCGAACCGAGGTCGATGACGAAGTCGCTCGCCCGGACGCCGGCAAGATCGAGCATGGCATCCACGACCTTCTGGGGAGTGGGGACATAGGGGCCCCCGTCCTTCACGTCCTGCGCTGGCGCGGACGAAACGGTCAGCAGCAGCGCGGCGCAGATGACTCGGGCGGCTCGTGATCCGTGCCTCGTGCCTCGTGCCTCGATTCTAGCGATCCCCTGCGCCCTCATCTCAGTCCTTCCATCCTCATTCCTCATCCCTCCGCCCTCATCCCTAGTCTTCGAGCCCCACCGTCGCGCGCCAGTCCTTGCCGCGGGTAAACATCGGTTTCAGGCTCATCGCAAACAGCGCAACTCCGATACCGAGCATGATGAGCGAGATCGGACGCGTGACGAATATCGTGTAATCGCCGGCGCTCATCGCCAGTGACTGGCGCAGGGAGAGCTCGAGCATGGGCGCCAGCACCAGTCCCAGCGCGACCGGCGCCATGTCGTAGCCGAACTTGTGCAGAACATAGCCGACCCCGCCCATGCCCAGCATGATCCATACGTCCACCACGCTGTTGCTCACGGAGTAGCAGCCCAGGATGCAAAAGCACAATATGCAGGGATAGAGATAGGAATACGGGATGCGCAGCAGATTGACGAACACGCCGACCATCGGCAGATTCAATATCAGCAGCACGACGTTGCCGACATACATGCTGGCGACAAAGCCCCAGAACAGTTGCGGCTGGTCGTTGATCAGCGTGGGGCCAGGAAGCACGCCGTGCACCATGATCGCCGCGATCATCACGGCGGTGATCGGGCTGGTCGGAATGCCGAGCGCCATCATCGGCACGAAAGCGCCGGTCGCCGCGGAATTGTTGGCCGATTCCGGTCCGGCCACGCCTTCGATCGCGCCCTGCCCGAAACGCTCGGGATGCTTCGACAGCCTGCGCTCGAGGCCGTACGACACGAACGAGGAAATGATGTGCGCCGAGCCGGGGATGATGCCGATCAGGAAGCCGAGCAGGCTGCCCCTGGCGATGGGCCCGGCTGACAGCCGGAACTCCTCCCGCGATGGAATCAATTCACGCAAAGTCGGCTTGTGTACTTTCTGCGTAGTCGGCTGGCCTGCCGTGAGCAGGATCTCGGAAATGCCGAACAGGCCCACCGCCACCGGCACGATTCCGATCCCGTCGCCCAACTCGACGACGTCGAAGCTGAAACGCGTATAGCCGCTCATCACGTCGATGCCGATCATGCCGAGCAGCAGCCCGAACGCCGCCATCGCCAGGGTCTTCAGCATCGAGCCGCCGCTCATATAGGCGAGGATGAAGAAACCGAGCAGGAGCAGCGCCGTGTACTCGGGCGGGCCGAAGCGCAGCGCGAAATTCGCGAGCGTCGGGGCGAGCAGCATCAGTCCGACCACGCCGAGAGTGCCCGCGATGAAAGAGCCGATTGCCGCAATGGCGAGCGCCGGGCCGGCGCGCCCGCGCTGCGTCATCGCGTAGCCGTCTATGCACGTCATCACCGAAGCGGCTTCGCCCGGGATACGCATCAGGATCGAGGTCGTAGAGCCGCCATACATCGCCCCGTAATAGACGCCGGAGAGCAGCACCACAGCGATGATCGGATTCAACCCGAACGTGGCGGGCAGCAACATGCTGATACCGGCGAGCGGCCCGACTCCCGGCAGCATGCCGACCAGCGTGCCGACCACGCAACCGATGAACGCGTAGACCAGGATAGACGGCGCAAGCGCCACCTGAAAGCCCAGCATCAGGTTGTGGAACGTTTCAGCCATTAAGGTATGACTCGTGACTGGTGACTCGTAAGCTTGTTCAATCCCTCGTTCCTCATCCCTCCTCCCTCATCCTTCATCCCTCCTCCCCCATCCTTCCTCCTTCCGCCTTCCTCCTTGGCCCTAGATCCCTCCCGGCCCGATCGGCAACGGCACTCTGAGCCAGGTCGCGAAGACGAGGTAGGAAATGACCGAGAATCCGATCGCCACCGCCGCCACCACGAACGGCTTCTTGCGCTCGACCACTCCCAGGAAAAAAATCAGCAGTGCCGCCATGGTGAGCCGATAGCCGATGCGCTCCAGCGCAAAAGCAGCGAAAGCGCAGGAGAGCAGGATCACGCCGGACCGTGTGAGCTCCGGCCACCGTACGGCGGCGTATGCCGTGCTCTTGCCGCCGGTCACCGCGATCAGCAACCCGGTCACGCCCAGAAAGATCGCGAGCGCGAGCGGCAGATAACCCGGCCCGGGCTCGTGCAGCGAGCCCAGGGGATAGCTGCGGTTTTCCCATGCAATGAAGAGGGCAAGGAGCAGCAGAAACAGGCCGGACACCTGGTCGCTGCGCAACCCGCCGCGTCGCTCGGGGGCATCAGGCGTCGGGGATTCCGTCACTGGTCACCCGTTCACTCGTCAGGCCTCGTCTACTTCTTGTCCTCGACCTTCCCCACGACCTTGACCAGCGCGGCGAGGCGCTTCGCGTCGGCCTGCCAGTATTTCTGGAACTCGGGCGCATCCAGGTAATGCACGGGGGAATTGACGTTGGCCATGGTTTTCTTGAATTCCGCGTCCTCGACCGCCTTGCGCACGGCTTCACGCATGACCTTCATGACGGGCTCGGGCGTGCTCCGCGGCGCGAACATGCCGGCCCAGATGTAGTACTCGACGTCCTTGTAGCCCAGCTCCTTGAAGGTGGGAACCTTCGGATACGACGGGTGCCGCTCCGCTCCCCAGCTCACGATGGGGCGCAGCTTGCCTGCACTCACGTGGCTGCTGATCGCCGCGGGGCCGCCTGCCGTCAGCTCGACGTGTCCCCCGAGCACCGCGGTGATCGCGGGCCCACCGCCCGTGGTCGGCACGTGCCGCATCTTGAGGCCTGCCGCGTGCAGGAACATCTCCATGGGCATGTGCAGCGCGCCATAAATCCCCGAGGATGAATAGGAGAGCTGCTCCGGCCTGGATTTCGCGAGCGCGATCAGCTCCTTCAGCGAATTGACCGGCAGCGAGGGATGCACGACCAGCAGCGTAGGGTCGGCGGAAATCAGCGCGATCGGCGCGAACTGGTCGAGCGAGTATGCGGGTTTGCGGTTGAACAACTCGTCGGCCGCGGGTATGACCGAGATGCTGGAGAGCGCCATCAGGACCGTGTAACCGTCGGGCTTGGCGTTGGCGACAGCGGCGTTGCCGACTGCCCCGCCGGCGCCGGGACGGTTGGCGATCGTCACCGGCTGCTTGAGAACTTTCTCGATCGCGGCCGCAGTCGGGCGGCCGGTGATGTCGGCCACCCCGCCGGGCGGAAACGGCACGATCATGGTGATGGGGCGGGACGGGTAGACATCCTGGGCGAACGCCGGCATCGCGGCCGGAACCACGGCCCATAACGTCAACCATGCCAGGCCAGTCTTCATGGCAATCTCCTCGTAGCTCGCTCTCGTGCCGTCGCGCATCTCGTACCAACGGTGTGTCTTAACCGACAGGATTCTCCAGCGTGCCTATCGGTTCTATCGTGATGGCAACTGTGTCGCCTTGCTTCAGGTATCGCGGGGGATCGAATCCGATCCCCACGCCGGCGCAAGTGCCGGTCGCGATGAGGTCGCCGGGCTCGAGCATCATCACGCGCGACAGGGTCTCGATGAGCGTTGGAATATCGAAGATCAGCTGATCCACGAAGGCGTCCTGCCGCACTTCGCCGTTCACGCGGGTAACGAGATGAAGCTTGCCGAGGTCTTTCACCTCGTCGGCGGTGAGTATGCACGGCCCCATCGGACAATACCCGTCCAGGCTCTTGCCGAGAAACCATTGCCGGTGCCGGTTCTGCAGGGTGCGCGCGGATACGTCGTTCACGATGGTGTAGCCGTAAACGTGGTCCAGCGCATCCTTCCTGGCGATGTTGCGCCCGCCATCGCCGACCACGACCGCCAATTCACCCTCGTAGTCCGTGGAATCGGTGTAGTCGTTGGAGCGGGGTATCGGCTCACCCGGGCCGATTACCGAGTTCGGCCACTTGGTGAAGATGATCGGCAATTCGGGCACCACTTCCTTGCCGGTCGCGTCCACCCCGCTCGCCTGGAACTCCCGGGCGTGATCGTGATAATTCTTGCCCACGCACAGGATGTTCTTCGCCGGGCGTGGGACCGGAGCGTGGAGCTTTACGCTGTCGGCTGGTATGCGCGCCTCGCCGCTCCTCACCGCACGGCGCGCCCGCGCCAGGCCGTTCCTGCCGAGCGCGATGAACGCGGTCATGTCGCGCGGGAGCCGCGTGCCCGCCGCCAGATCGACTATGGTGCGCGACTCCGCATCGTGCACGCCGATGCGCCTGCCCTGCGCGTCAGAAAAGGTCACCAATCGCATTCAAACTCCTTGAACTCGTGGCTGATAAAACGTGGAAAACGGTCTCAATACACACCTAGCACCAGTCACGCTGCATCAGTCACGAAGGATCAGTCACGAAACAACAGTCACGGATCATTGATCAGTGCGCGCTCCGGAAAGCTTGACGATCTTCGCCCACTTCGCAATGTCCTGGCTGAGGTACTTCTCGAACTCGCCCGGCGACATGGCCAACGGCTCCGCACCCTGGTCGTTCCACGTTTTCTTGACGTCGGACCGGTGGACGATCTTCGTGATTTCGGCGTTGAGCCGGTCAACGATCGGCCTGGGCGTGCCGGCCGGCGCCATGATCCCGAGCCAGATAGTCGCCTCGTAGTCCTTGACGCCCGCTTCCGCGATCGTCGGTACGTCGGGCAGCACGGCGGCGCGCTTGAGGCCGGTGGTGCCCAGCGCCCTGACCCTGCCCGATTTGGCGATCGGCGCCATGGTCGTGATTGCGTCGAGCATCATCTCGACCTGGCCGCTCATGACGCTGGTACGCGCTTCGGCGCTGCCCTTGTGCGGTACATGCACGATATCCACGCCCGCCAGCGCCTTGAACAGCTCGCCCGCCATGTGATACGGGGTGCCCGTGCCGGAGGACGCGTAGTTCATTCCGCGCGGCTTGACTTTCGCGAGCTGGATCAGCTCCTTCACCGTTTTTGCCGGAACCGACGGGTGCACCACCAGCACCAGGTCCGAGTAGTTGACCGGCGCCACCGGCACGAAGTCCTTCATCAGCGCGAAAGGCTTCTTCGGGACCAGCGATTCGTTGACGGTATGCGTGTTCGACATCATCAACAGCGTATAGCCGTCGGGCGGGGACTTCGCGACGATCTCGGTGCCGATGATCGAGCCGGCGCCGGGGCGATCGTCGATCACGAACGACTGGCCGAGTGGTTCCTGCAGCCGCTGGCCGAGGAAGCGCGCGTAGATGTCTGCCGGGCCCCCGGCTGCGAACGGCACGATGATGCGAACCGGCTTGGCGGGATAGCCCTGCCCCGGCGCATTCAACGGCAGGATCAGCGCGATCGCCGCCGCAACCCGCGCAGCGCGACGCATCCAACAATGCACCTTCATGATTTTCCTCCGGCGAGTTTTGGGCTTGCTGCGGCTGCGGTCCGGCGGGCCCGCACGGCCGCAATTGTATCGCGGATGAAGAGCATCCAGCCTGTTGCGCCGTCACGAGCTGGACACACCCCAGAAGCGGGGCGCAGGCTGCGCGAGCGAGGCGAGACCCGCGCGCTCCATGAAACGGCGATACACCGTCTCGACGCGATCGAGGATCTCCGCCTC
>DATFWO010000163.1:0-12249 GCA_035259205.1 Burkholderiales bacterium
ACGGCCGCGGTCCAGAGCGGCATGCCCGCACGCGCCGGGAACACGCCGTGGCCGCGGGCCTCGGGAAATGACGGCGCAACGAACAGCTCGCCGCGCCCGCCCGCCGCACGAAACGCTTCGAACCAGAGCTTCTGCACCCGCGGGCCGTTGTACTCGTCGTTTTCAGCGTAGAACCACAGCACGGGAACCGCGATTTGCGGCGCAATGGACGCGATCAGCTTGGCCAGGTGATCCGAGCCGCAGGGCTCGCCCCGGCGCTTGTCGGGCTCGCCGCCGCGGCCCGGCGAAAATGCGAGCACCGCAACGAGTCCGTCTGGACGCTTCGACGCGGTATAGATGGAGGCGAACCCGCCCGCGCTCTGGCCGACCAGCAGCCAGCGCGCTGGATCCAGGTCGCGCTGCGCTTTCGCCCACTGAACGGTAGCGAGCAGATCCAGCGCTGCACCCTCTCCTGCGCGCCGAAAATCCGGGCGCGCGCAGCTGCCGTAGGCGTCGCCGAGATGTTCGCCGCCGTTCGGACCGTACCCCCGCCGCACCGGGACGAGCACCGCGTAGCCGCGGCGCACCCACTCGCGCACCGGGTAGAGAGGCCGGTAGCGGCCCTTTGCGCGGTTTGCCTCCAAGGTGGTCGCGGTGCCGTGGCTCAGGACGATCCAAGGAAACGGGCCGTTGCCGTGCGGCCGGAAACTGGTGACCACTATGCTCGCGGCCTCCGAGGGGACGGGCACGTTGTGCACGGCTTCGCGCAGCGAAGCGTCGATTTTCTCGCCACTCCCTGCAGACGGGAGCGCCCAGGCGGCTGGCGCCGCGGCAAGCAACAGCAGGCACAATACGGCTGACTTTGGTGTGGCCTTCTCCACGACAGATCAAGCTTTCCCTGGCGGGATCTCGACCACATACCGCAGAAAGCCGCTGTGCGGCGTGTACTTGTCGTAGAGACCGCGTGCGCGGTAGTTGTTCTCGCGGGTATGCCAGTACACACGCGACCAGCCCTGCGCTTTCGATTCGGCCAGCAGCCAGTCGATCAGTTGCTTGCCCACGCCGGCCGCGCGCCGCCCGGGATCGACGAAGAGGTCCTGGAGGTAGCACACCGGGGTGAGCGTCGCGGTGTTCTCGTGAATGACGTAGTTCGCCATGCCGATGACGCCTTCGCGCGCGTCCTCGGCGACGACACCGTGCACTGGCGTAGCGGCATCCATGATGCGCGCCCAGGCATGGCGCGTCCGGGCTTCCGACGGCTCGCGTTCGTAGAAACGGCAATAGCTCTCCCACAATTCGCGCCAGCGTGGCTCATCGCGCGCTTCGATCCCGCGTATCGTAACTGTCATGGAACAGTGAACGGTAAGTAGTGACGTGCTTGCGTCGCCCCGGTTTTGCCGGAGCTATCGGCAGGGCGTTTCTTGCGCGGTCGGCAGCGTGCTCACGGCAACGAAGGACAGGGACGCGGCCCGCTCGAGTTCGCGCTCGGGGATGGTGAATATCGCAATCGCGCCATCAGGGCTGCCGCAGACGGTCGCGCGGAAATTGCCGTCGCTTCCGCACGAGGACGCCGAGACGGGAATGCCGGCGCCTTCCAGCTGCTGTCGCATCTCGGCGATGGCTGCTCCACCGCCGGTGCATTGAACGGAACCGCGATACTTGAACACCTTCGCGGTTGCGGGCGCTTGCTGCCCGCTGCCGGGAGCGGCACACGCGACGCCGAGCACGCCCAACGTCAGCACGCCTGCGAATACCCCGGCAGCAGAATTTTCAAACATCGATATCCATGCTCGCGAGATCGGCCACCGTCACCGGCTTCACGGGCGGCCGGATACGATAATAGCCCACTTCCTGCTGCGGCACACCGCGGCATTCGGCAATGAGCTCGGTCACCGTCAGCCCGCACAGCCGTCCCTGGCACGGCCCCATTCCGCAGCGCACGAAGGCCTTCATCTGGTTGGGGCCGGGGCAGCCCTGGCCGGTCACGAGCCTGCGGATCTCTCCGGCGCGTACCTCCTCGCACCGGCACACTATCGTGTCCGGATCGCGCGGCGCGACGTACTCCTGCGCAGGACGGTACAGCGTATCGAGAAAAGGACGGGCTCTCAGATGGCGCCCCAGCTCGTTCCGAAGGGCCGACGCGCTGCGGTCGCGGTCCTGCCGGGAAATGCGTCCGAGGGCGTGCGCAGCAGCGAGGGCCGCCACCGAGCCGCTCAGTTCCGATGCCTTGGCGCCCATGATCCCGCCGCCGTCGCCCGCGATCAGCACACCCGGCACCGAGCTCGCACCCCAGGAGTCGAGCCGCGGACGGAAGCAGCGCGCGAGGTCATCCCATTCGTGCTCGCAGCGCAGCGACAGGGCGAGATTCACGTTTGGCACCACACCCTGGTGCAGCAGCACGAGATCAGCGGGCTCGGCGTAGCGCACCCCGTGCCGCTCGTATTCGACGCGCTCAGCGCGTTCCGTGCCGGCTATGCGCAGGCCGCGCACGCCCCGCCGCAGCGGAACCCCGGCCGAGCGCAGCGCCCCCATCATCGAGAGCCCCTTCGCGAGATACCCGGGCGCGAGCGCGAACCGCGGCCCGTGCAACAGCGCGGAGCGGGTATACGTAGTCGTTTCCAGGACCGCGGCCGGTTTCACTCCCGCGCGCACGAGCTGCGAGGCGAGCAGAAAGAGCAGCGGGCCACTCCCAGCAAGTATCACTTTTCCATCGGGCACCATGCCGGCGGATTTGAGCAGCACCTGCGCCGCGCCGCAGGTCATTACGCCCGGCAGCGTCCATCCTGGCAGCGGCATGGACCGCTCCAAAGCGCCCGTCGCGATGAGTAACTGCCTTGCCTGCAGGTTCCCTATGCCCCGTGCGTCCCGATAGCGCAGCGTTAGATCGCGGTCGATCTGCCACACTGCGGTCTGCGGACGGTAGTCCACGTTCGTGGCGCGGAAGCGACGCACGAGATCGAGCCCGGCCGCGTAATCGTCGCCGAGCAAAGGAAGGTGCGCGGTGCGCGTGGTCGCAACGCGCTCGACGCTGCGGTAGATCTGGCCGCCCGGCTCGGGCTGCTCGTCGAGCACGACAGCCTTCAGGCCCAGCCCGGCGGCGGTTGCCGCGGCGGCGAGGCCAGCAGGGCCCGCTCCGACGATCGCAAGGTCGCAGTCGGCGTTCATGTTTCGGCTCTTCGCGCACCGCGCTGGCGGCTGATGTGCATGCCTTCGGCGACAGTCACCAGGCACGCCTGGCGGTTGGGCGCGCCGTCTATCTCCATCAGGCACTCGAAACACACGCCCATCATGCAGTAGGGCGCGCGGGGACTGCCGGAGACCGGCGTCGTACGGCTGATGCCACCGTAGAGCAGCACCGCTGCCGCCGCGCTGAAAGTAACGGGGACGCGCAGAGGCTGGCCGTCCACCGTCACCGTTACCAGAGGGGAGCCGGGCTCAGGCAGCTTTCTGAACATCGAATCTCGCCGCGGTGAATCGCGCCAGCTCGGGCGGCAGCGCGCCGTCCAGCACGTACTGCGCGTAGCGCTCGGCGTGCGCGCCCGCGAGCGTAACGCCGCTGTGGCAGCTCGCGACGAAGGCTCCTGGAAAATCGGGAGACTGGTCGTAGATCGGCAGGCCGTCGGGTGCCATCACGCGCAGCGCCGCCCACATGCGCACCACGTTCACGTCGCGCAGGAAAGGAAACGCGCGCACCGCGCGCGCGGTGATGTCGCGCAGCGGCCTGGGCGAAACGACGTCGTCGTAGCCCGCCTCCTCCTGCGAATCGCCCAGGAGCAGCCCGCCCTCGGCCATCTGGCGGAAGTTCTGCGTGAGCGGAATCACCGGCGCCACGCGCTCGGTCGCGACGATATGCCCGCGCACCGGGCGCACCGGAGCGTTGAGGCGCACGAGCGGCGCCAGGTCCTTGTTGCCGAGTCCGGCGGCGAGCACCAGCCTGGCGGCGAAATAGGCGCTCCCGCCGGCTTCGACCTTGAATTCATTCGGCCGCGCGCTGATCGCCGTTACGCGAGCCGACGCCGCGTAGCGGCCGCCGAGCTCGATTATTCCGGCGTGCAGCCCGCGCAGCAGGAAAAGGGGATTGGCGGCGCCGTCGTAGCGCGTCCACGAGGCGCCCACGACCTCCGGACCGATCGCCGGAATGCGCCGCTTGAGCTCCGCGCGGTCCAGCATCTCGTATTCGAAACCGGTCTCTCCCTGCTCGAGATGGATCTGCTCGAGGAGCTTCCGGCGATTCTCGAATTCCTCCTCGGAGAGGGAGATGTTGACGCCGCCTTTGCGCTCGTGTGCGGCATCCACGCCGGTCGTTTCCTTGAGGTCTGCTGCGAACGCCGGCCACAATTCCGAGGACACGCGGGACCAGCGCTGATACTCGGGCACGCCGGCGCCCTTGCTTTGCACCCACACCAGCCCGAAGTTGCCGCGTGCGGCGCGGAACGCCATGTCGCCCTCGTCGAGCAGCGCGACCTTGAGCCCGCGCCGCGCCAGGCCGAAGCCGATCGCCCCGCCGACCAGGCCGCCGCCGACCACGATTGCGTCATAACTGGACATGTGACTGGTAACTCGAGACTGGTGATGCGTGACCGGTAGGGCGTGACCGATATCGCGTGCTGTCAACCCCTGCCTGCGGTTCTGGCAGAATGCGCTATTGTCTCAGATTGAGAGCATGATCTGAATCAAGCGTCGCCAGTCACGATCCATCAGTCACGCAGCATCAGTCACGCTCTAACAGTCACACCATGGCAAAAAAAGTAACGCTAGTCGGCGCCGGCATCGTTGGCATCTCGACCGCGGCTTATCTGCGGCGGGACGGCCACGACGTGACGGTCGTGACCATGCACGATCCGGGTGAGTACTGCTCGTTCGGCAACGCCGGCATGCTGAATCCGTCCGGCTGCGTGCCGCAGGCGATGCCGGGCGTGCTCGCGAAAGTGCCGGCCTATCTCACCAATCCACTGGGCCCGCTCACCGTGCGCTGGTCGTATTTGCCGAGAGCGCTGCCGTGGCTGCTGCGCTTCGTCGCGAACGCGAACGAGGAGCAGGTCGCGCGCTCCGCCGATGCGCTGCGCGCGCTGATCAAGCCCACGCAGGAGCGCTACGAGGAGCTGGCGAAGCACGCGGGTTGCAGCGACCTCATACGGCGCAGTCCGTATCTGGTCGCGTACGAGAGCGAGGCGAGCTACCGCGGCGACGCGCGCGCCTGGAAGCTGCGGCGGGAGCGTGGGGTGATCACGGAGGAGATCGACGCCGCGGCGATCCGTAAGCTGGTTCCGCAGCTCGCCCCCATTTATGTGCGGGGCGTGCTGGTGCCCGGGCAGGGGTACGTCGCCAATCCCGAGCGGCTCACGAAGGCGCTGGCGGCCCAATTCCAGAAGGATGGCGGGGCGATACTCAGGCGCAAGGTGCTCGATATCGAGATGGGAGAAGGCGGCGCAAGCGCGCTTGTGACCGATGCGGGCAGGATGCCCGTCGAAACCCTGGTCATCTGCGGAGGCGTGCATTCCGGCGAGCTGACCGCACGGCTCGCGGAGTCGGTGCCGATAGAGGCGGAACGGGGATATCACGTGACGTATTCCGATCCCCGGCTCGAAGTGCCCATGCCGGTGCACGTGTCCGATGCGAAGGTGTTCGTGACGCCGATGGAGATGGGCGTGCGCATCGCGGGTCAGGCGGAATTCGCGGGAATCTACGCGGATCCGAACTACGAGCGCGCGGAAGTTCTGGAGCGCCATATGCAGCGCATGTTTCCGGGCGTGCACTCGGCGGACAAGACGCGCTGGATGGGCCGGCGACCGTCCATGCCTGATTCGCTGCCAGTGATCGGGCCCTCGGTGAAACAGCGCAACGTGTATTACGCGTTCGGGCACGGACACCTGGGGCTATGCGGCGGCGCCCCGACGGGGCGCATCATCGCGGACCTCATTGCCGGACGCAAGCCCGCAATCGATATTGCGCCGTATCGCGTCGATCGCTTTTAGTCGAATATACCCGTCAGCTGTCAGCCGTCAGCGGTCAGGCGAGCCGCATTACGAATTACGCCTGACGGTGGTCGGAGCCGCCTGACGAATTACGCCTGACGCCTGACGGTGTTCTATCGCCTTCCTCCTTCACCCTTCATCCCTGGCCGCTATGGCGGCCGCGATCTTCTCTGCCACCATGATGGTCGGGATGTTGGTGTTTGCCGCGATGACATGGGGCATGACGGAGGCGTCTGCAACACGCAGGCCGGCGATGCCGTGCACGCAGCCTTCCGGGTCGACGACGGTCTGGCGGTCCTCGACGGGGCCCATCCGGCAGGTTCCCGCGGGATGGAACACGCCTCCGACGTTCTCGCGGATGTGGGCCGCGAGTTGACGCGGATCGGCAGCGAGGGCTTTCAAGTCGACGCGCTCGCCCGTCAAGTTGGCCAGCATGAGATCGCCCAGTGCCGGTACGGCATCCAGCAGCGATGCGACGAGAGCGCCCTTTACCCGATTGCTCCCGGTTTTTTCGTTGAGCCGGCGTAGCTTGTCGGAAAAGCGAACCGGGAAGGCGGCTCCGGTCATGGCGCTGACCCGTTCGCAGCACACGATATCCACGGCGCGCTCATAGGCCTGCATCAGCCGCCGCAGGTCGCGTTCGTCGTCGAGGAAGTTGAACTCGATGCGGGGCGCAACCTGCGGATCGGGTGAGACGAGCGACACTCTGCCTTTGGAGAACGGGCGCAGCAAGGTCGGGGCGATGTTGCCGATCTGCCGCCCCAGCGCATTCCATGAAGTCTTGTTCTGGACGTTGATATAGAGATCGCTCGTCGGGCAGCCAGCCAGGCCCGACGAATAGCGGAACGCGATCACCGGCACGGTGCGCAGCGCGGCTGCTTGCCGCGCGCCGGGCTTGAGATGCAACCCGATAAAGAGTACCGGATGGTTTTGCAGATTGGCGCCCACGCCAGGCAGGTCCGCAACGGCGGATATGCCGAGCTCGCGCAGCCGTTCCGCCGGTCCGATACCAGCGCGCATCAGCAGGGCAGGGGAAAAAATGGCGCCGGCGGAAATGACGATCTCCTTGCCATGGAATTCCCTTTCATCCTTCCCGATTCTGACTCTGACCCCGGTCGCTCGACGCCCTTCGAGGAGTATCTGCGTGACGTGAGCGGAGGTTGCCACCATCAGGTTCGGGCGGCGCCGGGCTGCGGCACCGAGATAGCAGAACGCGCTCGATGCCCTGCGCTCGGGTGTATTGCTCATGGGAACGGAGCCGTAGCCGTCCCGGAAGTCGGCATTCATGTCGGCGATGTACTGAAGCCGCCGCGCCCGCGCGTATTCCTCCACTGCGAGCATGAGGGGAGGCCAGAACGCCCGCTCGAGGCGCCGGATCGGCACCGGACCCGCATCGCCGTGCAGATCTCCCTTGAAGTCCCGGTCGTGCTCGAGCTTGCAGAAATACGGCAGCACGTCCGCCCAGCCCCAACCCTTCGCCCCCGATCGTTCCCAATCGTCGTAGTCGGCAGGGGTGCCGCGCAGCGCGATCATGCCCATCACCGACCCGCCGCCGCCGAATACGCGCGCCTGCGGCAGCCCCGTCTCCGGCGAATTCGTCCGGTTGCGCCAGTGAGCCTTGAGCCCCGGCCAGAAGTAGGTCTTGTTGAAATACGATTCCGGATAGACGCTCGCGATATCGGCGGGCTCGGTGCCAGTCGGCGTGTCCGCGCCCGCTTCGAGCAGGAGTACGGAACGCGCCGGGTGCTCGGAGAGACGGCTCGCGAGCACGCATCCGGCCGCGCCCGCGCCGACCACGATGTGATCAAAGGTCCCGGTCATGGGTGTGGTGTAGGATTCTAAAGCGAGCCCAAGACCCGTCCCATCCCGGCCTGACGGGAAAGATGAGAAGCGGTGAAGGGCAAACTCGGATCGAAAAGGGGATTCCAATGCAGCAGCGCACCCTGGGCAGGACCGGCATCAAAGTCTCGCGGCTCGGATTGGGTTGCAACAATTTCGGGTTGCGCATGCCCGTCGAAACGTCGCGCGAGGTGATACACAAGGCGCTCGACGTCGGGGTCACTTTTTTCGATACCGCCGACGTCTACGGCAACAAGGGAGGCTCTGAGACCGCGCTGGGGAAGTTTCTCGGCGACCGGCGCAAGGACATATTCATCGCATCCAAGTTCGGCAACGCGATGGACGAAGCGGGCACGAAACGGGGCGGCTCGCGCCGTTACGTGATGGAAGCGATCGAGGCGAGTCTCGGGCGGCTGAAAACCGACTGGATCGACCTCTACCAGATGCACCGGCCGGATCCTCAGGTGCCGATCGAGGAGACGCTGCGCGCGCTCGACGATGCGGTGAAGCAGGGCAAGATCCGCTACATCGGATTTTCGCAGGTCTCGGGCTGGGAGCTGGCGGAGCGGCACTGGAACGCCCGGCACCACGGATTGAGCCCGGTCACCACGGTCGAGATCGAATACAGCCTGCTCGTGCGCGATCCCGAGCGCGAGCTCGTGCCCGCGATGCAGGAGTACGGCATCGGCTTGCTCCCTTTCTATCCGCTCGCCGGCGGATTTCTCACCGGAAAATACAAGCGCGACGCGGCCATGCCCGAAGGCGCGCGGCTCACCAAGGGTAGGCGCTACGCCGACCGCTTCATGACGGACGGGAACTGGAATGTGCTGGGGAGGCTGGAAGCCTTCTGCAAGGGGCGCCGCCGCAGCATACTGGAGCTCGCCCTGGGCTGGCTCGCGGCGCAGCCGATCGTTGCGAGCGTCATCGCCGGAGCCACCCAGGCCGGGCAGGTGGAAGCGAACGCCAAGGCGATCGAGTGGGCGCTTACGCCGCAGGAGCTCGAGGAAATCGACCGGATCACGGGCAAGGGGAACAGCGACCGTGGCGACTAGGACAAAGAAGGGAAAGGTACGGCAGAGCGCGAAACCGGGCGGCCGGGTCGGGGCGCTGAGAAAGAAGTACGGCGCGAGGGCGATCGACAACATCGTCCGCCTCAACCCGCACGACTTCGCGGAGCTGCTGGAATGGCGCGATCGCATGGATCCGCATTACACCAGCCTGTGGCTGGGCTTTACCTACGGCGGATTGTTCACGCGCGGCATTCTGACCGACCGCGTCCGCCTCCTCGTCCTGATCGGCCAGTGCGTCGCGCAGGACGAGCTGGGGCCGCTCGGCAGCCACATACGAAGCGCGCTCGCGAACGGGGCGTCGCCGCGTGAGGTGCTGGAAGTGATACTCCAGGTATCGGTCTACGTCGGGTATCAGAAGGTTGCGCGGGCGGCGCGGATCTGCCAGCAGGTTGTCGCGCGGCTCGGCCGCATGGACGAGATCACCCGCACGCAGCTTCCTCTCGACGGCCGCAACTCCGAGCGCACGCTCGAGCGGGAACGGCCTACGTGGCGCGTTCCCGACGAAGCATTCCCGCGCCGCGAGGAGTTGATGAAGAAATACGGCTGGCAGGGCATCAGCGCCGGATTACGGCTCCAGCCCACGCACCACGCCACGACCGTCGACCGCCTGGACCGCCTCGACCAGAACTTCCTCAAGCTCTGGCTCGACTTCATCTACGCCGGGATGTACGTGCGCGGGGTGCTCGACGACAAGACGCGCATACTCTGCGTCGTCGGCGTCTGCATCGCGCTCGACGAGACCGTGCAGGGCGAGAACCACATACGCGCGGCGCTGATGCTTGGCGCAAGCCCGCGGGAAGTCCTGGAGGTCGCGCTCCAGTCTACGGCCTACGTCGGCATGCCGCGCTGCCTCAGGGCGACCGCCATCCTGGAGCGCGTACTGAAGGAGCAGGGGCGGATGGCCGAGCTCACGGAAACGCAGCCACCGCTGCCCAGCCCGCAGGGCTGAAAAGCATCAACGCAAAGGACGCAACGGAACGGCGAAGGACGCCATGGGCAACCAGCCTGTGAAACTCCATTTCGAACATAGGTTTTCCTTAGCGACCATCGCGTTGATGCTGTTGACTTGACTTCATTCGGCGGTCAGGCCTTTCTGCCGGACGATCTTGCGCCACTTCTCGATGTCCGCTTTCATGAACTGCGCGAATTCCTCCGGCTGATCCCCCACCAGGGTGAGGCCGAGATCGAGCATGCGCTTGCTGATGTCGGGGCGGTTGAGCGCAGTCACCACGGCCCCGCGCAGCGTCGCAATAATCTCCCTCGCTGTTTTCGCCGGCACGACGAGGCCGTGCCAGTTGCTGGCTTCGTAGCCGGGATATCCCGACTCGGCGACGGTCGGGTATTCGGCCAGCATGGGCAGACGCTGGGCGGCGCCCACGGCGAGCCCGCGCAGGCGGCCTTCACGGACGAAGGGCAATGCCGTCGCGATCGGCGAGAAATAGACCGAGACTTCGCCGGCAACGACCGCGGTCAAGGCCGGCGCGCCGCCCTTGTACGGCACCTCCATCAGGTTGACGCCGGCCATCGTCTTGAACAGCTCCCCGGCCAGAAAGGTCGATGTCCCCGCCCCGGCCGACGAGTAGTTGATCGCGCCGGGCTTCGCTCTGGCGAGCTGGACCAGATCGGCGATGGATGTCGCGGGCAGCGATGGATGAACGACGACTATCGACGGCGACAGATCGATCCGCGTGACGGGCGCGAAATCGCGCAGGACGTCATAGGCCAGGTTGCGGTAGAGGCTGACGTTGACAGTATGCGACTGAGTGAGCTGCACCAGCGTGTAGCCGTCGGCGGGCGCCTTCGCCGCGAGCTCCGCCCCGATGTTCCCGCTCGCTCCGGCCCTCACGTCCACGAATACCTGCTGGCCCAGCGCATCGGTCATTCCCTGCGCGACCAGGCGGCCGATGATCTCGGAGGCGCCGGTGGTGGGCATGATGTAGCGGACGGGCTTGACCGGATAGCTTTGCGCGGGCGCGCCGTGGCACAAAACTATGAGTAAGACTGCGATTGATGTTGCGGTGATGAGTTTCAAATGATGCCTGCCCTTCTCATCGACGGGAGAGCGGGAGTGCGGGAGAGCGGAAGAACCACCAACCTCCCGGTTTTTCCCGTCTTCCGAGCTCCCGACCTCCCGGCTTCACGGCATTACGACATGATCGGGCGTGAGATCCGCGACGCATGTGCACCCCATCAACGCCAGGACCCGATCGATTTCTTCGCGATAGATTTCCAGCGCGCGGAGCGCTCCGGCTTCGCCCGCGCTCGCCGTGCCGTGCAGCGGCGCACGGCCCACCATTACCGCGTCGGCGCCCAGGGCGAGCGCCTTGACCACGTCGCTGCCGCGGCGGAACCCGCTGTCGACGATCACGGTGATGCGCTTCTTCACCGCGGCGAGGACCTGCGGCAGCACGAGTATGGGCGCGGTCGTGCTGTCGAGCACGCGCCCGCCATGGTTCGACAGGACGATCGCGTCGGCGCCGCTATCGGCCGCGAGGACGGCATCGCGCGGGTGCTGTATGCCTTTGACGATCAGCTTGCCGGGCCACAGCTTGCGCAGCTCGCGCACGTCGTCCCACGTAGTCGTGGCGTTCAGCGCCGTCGACCGCCCCATCGGCAGCGCGGTGATGCGGGTCTGCGTGTGCGCCGGAAAATTCTCGTAGCGCGGCATGCCGGTGGTGAGGAGGTAGCGCAGCAGCACTCCGAACAGCCAGCGTGGATGGGTGAGCACGTCCGTTACGTTGCGCCGGGTCATCTTGAAGGGAATCGTGAACCCGTTGCGCAGGTTGTATTCGCGGCCGGGCGCCACCGGCGTGTCCACCGTGAAGACCAGGGCCTCGAAGCCGGCATCCCGCGCGCGCGCTATCAATTGGTGCGACAGGGAGCGATCCGGCCACATATAGAACTGGAACCACAAGGTGCCGCCCGCTTCGGCGGCCACTCTTTCCAGCTTCGTCATCGAGCCCGCGGCCAGGGTAAACGGTATGCCGTGCGCGGCAGCGGCGCGGGCGAGTGCGATTTCCCCCTCGTACCAGGCGAGCCCGGTCGACCCCGTGGGCGCGACAATGATGGGCATGGGCTGTCGCTTTCCGAAGAGCGATATCTCCTGGCTGCGCTTCGAGACGTCGACCAGCACGCGCGGCTTCAGCCTGATGCGCTCGAGCGCAGCCCGGTTCTCGCGCACCGCGATCTCGTCGTCGTTGCCGCGGTCCATGAACTCGAACAGCCCATGCGGCAGCCGCCGGCGCGCGGCTTCGCGCAGGTCGGAGGTATTGTAAAAACCCAGCGTGTCCTTGCCGTCGCTCATGCCGTTTCTTCGTGTCCCATCGCGACCACGGCGCCGATGCTTTTCAATGACGGGGAATCTTGAGGAGGGGGCGCGCTTCCTC
>DATFWO010000164.1:0-2467 GCA_035259205.1 Burkholderiales bacterium
TGCGGCCCGATCGAGTTTGCCGTTCCGAGTTAGCGGCATGGAGGGCAGCACCGCGATTGCTGCCGGCACCATATAGACGGGCAGCTGCTCCTGCAGACGGCGCAGCAACGTGCTCGTCTCAACCGCGGCTTCGGGCGCCAGCACCACATACGCTACGAGCTGCGACTTTCCTCTGTCGTTGCGCACCATTGCTGCGGCCTGCGCCACTTCCGAATGTGCCATCAGCGCCGCCTCGATCTCTCCCAACTCGATGCGAAAGCCTCTGAGCTTCACCTGCTGGTCGGCACGGCCTACAAACTCCAACGATCCCACCGCGCGCCATCGCACCAGGTCACCCGTGCGGTACATTCGAGCGCCGGGCTCTGCAGCATACGGATCTGCGACAAAGCGCTCTGCGGTCAGCGCCGGCCGGTGCAAACAGCCCCGCGCCAGGCCCAGTCCGGCTATATAGAGCTCTCCGATGACCCCTGTTGGCACAAGCTCGAGCGCTTCATCGAGGACATAGACACGCGTATTCCAGATCGGCGACCCTATCGACGGGAGCTGTGATCCAACCAATGGCGCACTCATAGTGGCGCACACCGTGGTCTCCGTCGGACCGTAAGCGTTGATCATCCTCCGACCCGCGGACCAGCGGGCAACGAGTTCCCGTGAGCAAGCCTCCCCAGCGACGATTAGACCTTCGACCGGCAAAGGCTCGGTCGGATCCAGTGTCGCCAAGACGGTGGGCGGGAGCGTTACATGGGTGACGCGCGCAGAGGTCAGCGCGTCCTGAAGCGCGGGCCCGCTCCGCGCGTCATCATGGACCAGTATCAATGCCGCTCCAGTGCAGAGGGTCATCACGATCTCCGACACCGATGCATCGAAACTGATGGAGGCGAACTGCAATACACGGGAGGACGGGGTAATGCCCATCGCTTCCGCTTGAGCACCAGCCAGACTGGGAATACCCGCATGCGTGACCACGATCCCTTTGGGGGTGCCCGTCGAACCGGACGTGTAAATCACATAGGCCGGATGCTGAGGAAGCAACACCCCACGGCGGTCTGCGTCGGTTGGGTTCTCCGTGGACGCACTGTCAATCGCGGCGCGGATCTCCGGTGCGTCAATGCGGATGACACGAACTGTTTTGGGGAGTCTGTCTCGTATGGCGGCATTGGTAAGAACGCATAGCGGTGCCGATTCGTCTAGCATGGCTGCAAGCCGCGCCTCTGGGTAATCCGGGTCTAACGGCAGGTACGCCCCGCCCGCCTTCAATATAGCCAACAAGGCGACCACCATGTCCACCGAGCGATTAAGTGCCAGCCCGACACGCGACTCCGGGGCTACGCCTATGCCGATCAGATAGTGCGCGAGCCGGTTCGCCTGTGCGTTCAACGCTGCATATGTCAGCGATGAATCGCCGCACAAGACTGCCGTCGCATCGGGCGTACGCGCGGCCTGCTGTTCGAAGAGTTCCGGCAGGGTAGCGTCGGGCAGCACGCGCACGGTTGCGTTCACGCCCGTTAGCAACGAGCCGCGCTCCTTGCGATCGAGAAGCTGCAGCTGGCCCAAAGGCACATCCGGTCGCGCCACCACCTCGTTGAGCAGCAGTACGAAACGTCGGACCAACAGCGCAGCCGAACCGAGCTCAAAGAGATCCTTGCTGTAGTCGAGCGACCCCGCGAGCCCAAGCGGATCCCCCGCGGCCCCCGCGTGTTGAACCAAAGTTAATGACAGGTCGAACTTCGCGACGCTCGCGCCCACCGCGGCGGGGCGAATAGCTAGGCCGGGCAGCTCCAGGATGGCAGCAGGCGTGTTCTGCAATATGAGCATCACTTGGAAAAGCGGATGTCGCGCCAGCGAACGCTGGGGCTGCAGAGCCTCGACCACACGCTCGAACGGCACATCCTGGTTTGCATAGGCCTCAAGGTCAAAGTCCCGAACCCGTGCCAGGAGTTCGGCAAACGACGGATCGCCCGATACATCAGTGCGGAGCACGAGCGTGTTCACAAAACATCCGACTAATTCCTCCAACCCTCGCTCACCCCGTCCCGCTACCGGCGTGCCGATCGGGATGTCCTGTCCAGCTCCCAGCCGCGAAAGCAGCGCCGCCAGCGCGGCCTGCAGCACCATGAACAGCGTGACGCCTCTAGACTGCGCCAGTTCCAGTAAGCGCCGATGTAAACCCGACTCGATGCGCACCGGCACTTCTCCGCCCCGATAGCTGGGCGCCGCAGGCCTGGGATAGTCGGCGGGCAGCCAGAGTTCTTCTGGCGCGCCAGCCAGGGCGGCGCGCCAGAAACTGATTTGCTGCGCCATGACGCTGCCAGGATCACTCTCTTCGCCGAGGACGGCCCGCTGCCAGAGCGTGTAGTCGGCATATTGCACGGGCAGTTCAGGGAAGACCGGTGCCCGGCCTCGGCATCGCGACGAATAGGCTTGAGCCAGGTCCCGCGCTAAAGGGCCCATCGACCAACCGTCTGCG
>DATFWO010000165.1:0-12105 GCA_035259205.1 Burkholderiales bacterium
GTGATCCTGATCGTCCCGCTGTGCCTGCTGTTCGCGATCAGCGGGGTGTGGCTCACCAAGGGCGACAACAACATCTTCACCCAGATCGGTCTGTTCGTCCTGGTCGGGCTCGCGTGCAAGAACGCGATTCTGATCGTGGAATTCGCGCGCGAGCTCGAGCAGCAGGGCCACGACGCGGTAAAGGCCGCGCTGGAGGCCTGCCGCTTGCGGCTCCGTCCCATCCTGATGACGTCCTTAGCGTTCATCATGGGCGTCATTCCGCTCGTCTTCTCGAGCGGCGCGGGATCGGAAATGCGGCACGCGATGGGCGTAGCGGTATTCGCGGGCATGCTCGGCGTCACCTTCTTCGGGCTGTTTCTCACTCCGGTGTTCTACGTGCTGCTGCACGGCCGGCGCAGGCATCCTGAGCCGGCCATGCTGCCCGCGCCCGCGGCCGCCAGCTGACGGAGGCAAGGCGTGAAGAGAATCGTCTCAGCGCTGATCCTGTCGCTGTCGCTTGCCGCCTGCTCGCTTGCTCCCGTGCTCAAGGAGCCGGCCATGGACGTTCCGGCGCAATACAAGGAGCTCCCGCCGGAGGAGCGCGGCACTTGGAAGACCGGTCAGCCCGCGGAAGTGATGCCGCGCGGCGAGTGGTGGAAAGCCTTCAACGATCCGCTGCTGAACGAGCTCGAAGCCCAGGCCGCGGACGCCAACCAGGATCTCAAGGCGGCGGCGGCGCGCGTGGCGGAGGCGCGTGCGCTCCTGGGCGTCGCGCAGGCGGAGCGCGTCCCGCAGGTCACCGCGGGCTTTGGTCCCACCCGCAGCAAGCCCTCGGCGGTCTCGCAAGGTCTGCCGAACGGCATCGATCCTCCGGCGACGACGACCTGGCGCGGGCTGCTCACCGCGAGCTACGAAGTAGATTTGTTCGGTCGCGTCGCCGACAGCATCAACGCGGCGCGCGGCGACTACGAGGCGAGTGAAGCGAGCTTCCGCTCGGTAACGCTTGCCCTGCAGGCTGATGTCGCGCAGATCTATTTCGCCTTGCGCGAAACCGACGAGGAGCTCCAGCTGCTGCGTGATACGGTGAAGCTGCGCGAGGAGAGCGTGCGCCTGCTGCAGCGGCGCTTCGACCTCGGGGATATCAGCGAGCTCGATCTCGCGCGCGCCAAGACGGAACTGGCTGTCGCGCGAAACGACGCGATTGCGCTCGAGCGCCAGCGGGCGCAGCTCGAGCACGGGCTAGCGGTACTGCTCGGCAGGCCGCCCGCGTCCTTCGATCTGGCGACGGGACCCCTCGCGACCGCAATGCCGTCGATCCCGGCCGGTTTGCCGTCGTCGCTGCTCGAACGGCGGCCGGACATTACCGCGGCACAGCGCACCATGGCGGCGGCGAATGCGCGCATCGGAGTCGCCAAGTCAGCCTTCTTCCCGCTGCTCCGCCTCACAGGTGTGGCGGGCTTCGAATCGTCCGAGCTGGGCGATCTCTTCAAGTGGTCGAGCCGCACCTGGGCGCTGGGACCGCTGCTGGGTACTATCCTGACGCTGCCCTTGATCGATGGCGGGCGCAACCAGGCGAACCTCGACCGCTCGTATGCGGTGCTCGAGCAGTCCGTCGCGGAGTACCGCCAGCGCGTGTTGGTGGCGTTTTCCGAGGTGGAGGACAGCCTCGCCGCCCTGCGGACGCTAGCGGGTCAGGCGGACGCGACCCGTGATGCCGAAACGTCAGCGGCGCGGGCTTTGAAGATCGCCGACGCCCGTTATAAAGCCGGCGCAACCAACTATCTCGACGTGATCGACGCGCAGCGCAGCCTGCTTTCGGTGCAGCGGCTCGGAACCCAGATCAGGGGCGCGCGCGCGACTTCGACCGTGGCCCTCATCCGGGCGCTGGGCGGCGGATGGGGCGCGCCGTCATGAAGAAAAACGATGCGCTCGTCGTGACGCTGTCGGCGGCTGCTCTGCTGATGGTGACGATGGGCACGCGCCAGTCGCTCGGGCTCTTTGTGTCGCCGCTCAATACGGCGACCGGCCTCGGCATCGCCAGCATCAGCCTCGCGCTCGCGATCGGCCAGTTCAGCTGGGGCGCGATCCAGCCGGTCGCGGGCGCTGTAGCGGATCGCTACGGGCCGGGCCGCGTGCTGGTCGCCGGGCTGATCGTGCTTGCGTTCGGCATCGCGCTCACGCCATTCATGACCTCGGGGTTCGGACTATTCGTCTCGCTCGGCTTGCTCGCGGCGATCGGCTCGGGCGCCGGGAGCTTTTCGGTGCTGATCGGCGCCGCGGCACAGCGCCTGCCGGCCGATGCGCGGGGCAGGGCGGCGGGCGTGATCAACGCCGGCGGCTCCTTCGGGCAGTTCGTGTTCGCACCGGTCTCCCAGAAACTGATCCAGTCCGTCGGGTGGATGGGCGCGCTCTGGGCGCTTGCGGCGATGACCCTCGCGGCGCTGCCCCTGGTGCGCACTGTGGCCGGGTCGGGATCGGCGCCGCCGAAGGCTGCAGCCGGTGAATCCGCGTGGACCGCGCTGCGCGGTGCGATGGGCGACCGCAGCTATCTGCTGCTCAATGCCGGCTTCTTCACCTGCGGATTCCACATCGCGTTCCTGGTCACCCATCTACCGCAAGAGGTGAACCTCTGCGGTCTGCCGCCGACGGTGGCGAGCTGGTCGATTGCCATCATCGGATTGGCGAATCTCGCCGGCAGCCTGATCGCGGGCGCCTCGACCTCGCACTATCGCAGCAAGCACATCCTTGCGGCGATGTATGGATCGCGCGCCGCGCTGATCGGCTGGTATCTCGTCGCGCCGAAGACGGCGTTGACGTTCTACCTGTTCGGTGCCGGCTTGGGCCTCACCTGGCTCGCGACGGTGCCGCCCACCGCGGCGATCGTCGGCAAGCTCTTCGGCATACGCTACCTCGCCACGCTCTTCGGGATGACCTTACTGTCGCACCAGGTTGGAGGATTCCTCGGTGCCTACCTCGGCGGCATCGCGTTCGAGCACTCCGGCAGCTACCAATGGATGTGGTATGCGGATATGACGCTCGCTGCGGCCGCAGCGTTGATCAACCTGCCAATCCGGGAGGCGCGCTTGCAGCCCGCCGCCGCGGCGGCGTGAAGCTTAATTCATCGCTGGTATGCACTGGCAACGTATTCCAATTTTCGCCCTTACGGCCTGGCTGGTCGCCTGCTTTTCCACGCCGGTCTCGGCAGCCCAAACGGATCTCGATGGCGAGATCCTGTATTGCCGCACCGGCGTTGCGTCATCGGATGTTACTGTGCTTGAACGGGATTTTTCTTCGGCGCCGGACGGTCAAATCTGGGTTTACGTCATCAGACCCCGGAGCGTCGCAAAACCGGGCGCGCACTATCTACCCTCGGCGACCGTTCGTGTTTCAGCCGAGAGCTTGGCAAATCGATAACTTGCTGTTTGCGCAGCTCCGGGAATTTTTTACTCAATATCAGGATAGAACAGGCAGGCAGATGAGAGTACTCAAGATCCACAAGCGCGAGTTCCCGGAATCCCTGGACCGCGTCGGAGCGCTGATCGATACGCTCGGATCGCGAGACGACGCCTTGTGGCCGGTGCACTCGTGGCCGCTGATGCTTTTCGATGGTTCTCTGCGAGTCGGGGCGGCGGGAGGTCACGGGCGGGTCGGCTACTTCGTCGAGGCGTATGCGCCGCGACGCTTCATCAAGTTACGCTTTACCGAGCCGTGGGGCTTCAGGGGGTCCCATAGCTACGAGGTCGTCGCCGGAGAAGGGGGATCCACGCTCCTGCGCCACACCCTCGAAATGAGGACCTGGGGCCCCGCCATCCTGTCGTGGCCGCTGGTGTATCGGCCCCTGCACCATGCGCTGATCGAGGATTCCCTGGCGACCGCCGAAGCTTCGCTCGGCCTGCAGCCGCGTATGCGCCCATGGTCGCCGTGGGTGAGGTTCCTGCGGTTCCTCGTGTCCCGCGGCAACGCGCATTCGCAGGTTACGCCTCCGATCCGGCATGCACCTGTGGTATCCGCTAGCAGGCGCGAGCGGGACAAGTCCGTCGCTCTGGTCTAGAGGCTTGGTGGCATCCCTCTGCTGTCACGATCCGCGGCTGCATCCGTGACGTGGTCTTTTTGATTTTGTTGTCGATTTCACGCCTCTGCGAACGACTACAAGCGGAGGAAGCCGAGCGTCCGCCGTCTTGGACAACTTTTCACGGTAAAGACAAGGAGTTGCGAAGATGAGATTCATGATCATCGTAAAAGCCACCAAGGACACCGAGGCCGGCAAATTTCCGCCGGACAAGGAGAAGCTCTTCGCCGAAATGGCGACCTACCACGAGGAGCTGCGGAAGGCCGGGATGCTGCTCGACGGCTCGGGTCTCCAGCCAAGCTCGAAGGGGTGGCGCATCAAGTATGCCCACGGCAAAACCACGGTCGTGGACGGGCCGTTCGCCGAGACCAAGGAACTCGTCGCAGGCTACACCCTTATCCAGGCGAAGTCGCGGCAAGAAGCGCTCGAATGGACGAAGCGCTTCCCCAATCCATGCGGGGACGGCAAGAACGCGGAAATCGAGGTGCGTCAGCTATACGAGTTCGAGGATTTCGGCCCGGTCGAGGCAATCGACCGCTTTCGCGAGCTGGGCATCGGTGGTGCGGCATAGCCGGCGGCTTTCAACCTACCGGAGACCGCGATGCGATTCATGGTGATCGTCAAGGCGAGCAAGGAATCGGAGGCCGGCGTGATGCCCAGTCCGCAACTGCTGGCCGAAATGGGCAAGTTCAACGAAGAGCTGAAGAAGGCGGGCGTGCTCCTTGCCGCCGACGGACTGCAGGCCAGCTCGAAGGGCGCGCGCGTCAGGTTTTCCGGCGCAAAGCGCACGGTGATCGACGGCCCCTTCGCGGAAACTAAGGAACTCGTCGCCGGCTACTGGATATGGCAATGCAAATCGAAGCGGGAAGCGATCGAATGGCTCAAGCGCTGCCCCAACCCGCACAACGAGGACTGCGAGGTCGAGATCCGCCAGGTGTTCGAGGCGGAGGATTTCGCTCCAAAGAAGTAATCGTGATCACTCAAAGGAGACTGCGATGCTGGTTCAACCCTATCTGTTTTTCGACGGCCGCTGCGAGGAAGCGCTCGAGTTCTACCGCGCGAGGCTCGGCGCAAAGGTCGAGATGCTGATGCGCTTCAAGGAGAGTCCCGAGCCGCATCCACCCGGCATGTGTCCGCCCGGATCCGACGACAAGGTGATGCATACGGCTTTCCGCGTCGGCGATACCCAGATCATGGCGTCAGACGGCCAATGCCTGGGGCGGCCGGCCTTCCAGGGCTTTTCGCTGTCGCTCACTGCGCCGGATGTGGCCGAAGCCGAGCGGCTGTTCACCGCACTGGGCGACGGCGGACAGGTGCAGATGCCGCTCGCGCAGACTTTCTTTTCACCGCGCTTCGGCATGGTCGCCGACCGCTTCGGCGTGTCGTGGATGGTGATCGTGCAACCGCAGGAGAAGCACTCCTGAGCGCCGTGCGGCCGCGGGGCAGACGCCGGGAATTGACCGCCTCGCCGCCGCCGCAGGACAGGTTGCGCCCGCAGCGCGCGGCGAGATCGCACGTCGAGACTGAACTTTGCAAAAGGAGGCTCAGATGTCCCGTTACGTAGATGGCTTCGTGGTGCCGGTCCCGAAGAAAAAGCTGGCGGCCTACCGGCGCATGTCGCAGGCGGCTGGTCGAGTATGGCGTGATCACGGCGCGCTCGCGTTCCGCGAGTGCGTGGCCGATGACGTCAAGCCTGGCAAGTACACGTCGTTCCCGCAGAGCGTCAAGCTGAAGAAGGGCGAAACCGTGTTCTTTTCGTACATCGTGTTCAAGTCGCGCGCGCACCGCGACCGGGTCAACGCCAAGGCCATGAAGGACAAGCGCCTCGCGGGAATGATGGACCCCAAGACTTTTCCCTTCGACGGCAAACGGATGTTCTGGGGCGGGTTCAAGGTGCTGGTGGATGTCTAGCGCCGCCCGAGACCACTCGCGATGAAGGACTGAAACAGAATGTCGTCACTGTTCGCGTTTTTGCACCACCTCGCCGCGTTCACGCTGGTTGCGGCCCTGGTCGTGGAATTCGTCCTGATCCGGGGCCAGCTCACGGTCGAGCGGGCACGGAGCCTGCAGCTCGCCGATGCCGCCATCGGCGCCGCGGCGGGCGTCGTCCTGGTCATCGGCTTGCTGCGGGTCTTCTATTTCGAGAAAGGGGCGGCGTACTACTTTCATAGCGGCCCCTTCATCGCAAAGCTGTCGCTCTTCGTCATGGTAGCGCTGCTGTCGATTTACCCGACGGTCAAGTTCCTGTCCTGGGGAAAGACGCTGAAGCAGGGGCGGCTCCCCAACGTATCCGATGGCGAGCTGCGTATGATCCGCTCCATGCTGCATCTGGAGTTGATGGGGATCGTCGTGTTGATCCTCTGCGCAGCGCTCATGGCGAAAGGGATAGGGCATTTCGGCTGAATATCTAAAAGCCGCGCTTACCGTTGAAATACCACTCGCGGAAAGGACGGATGCCGCTGTCCAGGGCACCGCGGGAAGTGCAACGTTATCCCATTCACATTTTTTCAAAGGAGATGATCGTGTTGAAGCGAATCGCAACAAGCGCGGCTTTGGCCGCGGTACTGATCGGAAGTCAGAGTGGTTCGGCGGTTGCGCAGAGCGCGTATCCGCCGTCGGACACCCGGAATGCCCCTTCCGCTTCGGGCGTCAGTCAGGGGAATGTCGCACCGGATCAGTGGAAGTCCAACTTTCCGCCGTCGGAAGGCGAGATCATGGACCAGATGAGGCTGCCTGCGCTGCAACGCTATCTGGAGAATCGGCGCGTCGAACCCAGGCCGGTAGCTGGGTCTAACCGGCCTCAAGCCCCTGCCGGAGGCAGCGACTAGCGAGACTAGAACGTATTTGAAAAACTTTCCTGCAGAGATTGTCCCTCATCCCTAACCCTTCTCCCGGAGGGAGAAGGGAACACTTCCCTCTCCCTTTGGGAGAGGGATTGAGGGTGAGGGAGATTTTTGAGACAGCCTCTAGTAATGCTATACGGCGCTCGGGTTGGGTCGTCCCTCGAAGACGTCCGCGGCCGAGCATCTGCGCTATCTTTGGCGGTATGTTCGAGCGGCGAATTACCTCAGCGCACCGTTTCCACCGGCAGAGTGAACACGTAGCCTGCGCCCCGCTCGGTGCGAATCATCGGCTCGGTTGCTCCGTGCGCCTCGATCTTCTTGCGCAGGCGTCCCACCTGCGTGTCTATCGCCCGATCGTAGACCTCGTCGTTGTGCAGGTGCGACATGCCGAGGAGCTGCTCGCGCGATAGCACGCGCTGCGGCGAGGCGAGAAACGCCGCCAGCAGATTGAATTCCGCGTTTCTCAGCGCGATGGTCTCCCCTTTGGGCGACTTGAGGCGCCGCAGGCGCACATTCAACTCCCAGCCGGCGAACCGGTAGGCGCGAATCTTCGAGAGGCCGTCCGCGACGGTCTCCTGCGCGCGCGAGCGGCGGAGTAGCGCCCTTATCCGGGCCAGCAGCTCGCGCGGCGAAAACGGCTTCGTCAGATAGTCGTCCGCGCCGAGTTCCAGGCCCATTACCCGGTCGGCTTCGTCCTTGCGGGCGGTCAGCATGATGATCGGCACGTTGGAGTCGCTGCGCACCCTGCGCGCGATCTCCATGCCGTCCTCTCCGGGAAGCTTGAGGTCGAGCACGATCAGATCGATCATTTCCCGCGTCATCACGTCCGCGATGTCACGACCGCTGGCAAGCATCGTTACCCGGATTTCGTGATCGCCCAGATAGTCGGCGATCATCTGCCGTATCGAGGGATCATCGTCGACGGCGAGCACGTGCGCAATCGGGGATGCCACCGTCGATGATGGGCTAGCGGTCATGACCTCGAGATTCCCCCCACTGAGCATGACGCCAAGGTGCCGGGACTATGTCGCACGGACATGTCTCCGCGGGTCCGAATATGTCATATGCCACATTGGCGCTCAATGCTTACACAATTCTTACCGGTCTGGCGTGTCAAATGCGATCCATGGAGGGAGCATGCGCCTTGGTCTGACGCGTGCAGTTGCAGGCCGCGTGCCGGAACTCAAGGACATCGGAATATCGTGAAGCGGAAAGGTCATATACTCGTCGTCGAGCCGGACGATCTCATTCGGGAAATACTGGAACGCTGGCTGCGCGAAGCGGGATACACCGTCACCGTGCAAGCCTTGCAAAAGCTCCCGAAGGCACGCATGCGCGGGGAAGCGCCCCACCTCATCGTCGTCGATGTCCCGAATCCACGCACCGCGGCGAAGCTCATCCAGTCGCTGCAGGAAGTGTATCCTACCCCGATTCTGCTTCTTTCGGCGCGGTTTCGGCGGGGGCTCGGGGCATCCGTCGACGTGGCGCGGCAGCTTGGCGTGCGCAAGATCCTGCCGAAGCCGTTCACCAGCGACGAGCTGCTGTCTGCGGTAAGCGAGTCGATTGACGTGCCGTGAGCGTATGCGCCGGTGGATTGCCGTTCCTGTACAGCGCTTCGAGCAGGCGGACTCTGATTCGATCGGATTGCACGAGCGCATGAACAGATTGTTTCGCCTAACTCCCTCCAGGCTGGCGATTGCCTACATCGCGGTGAGCGTGCTCGCGTTGGCGCTGTTCGCCGTTCCGCTCTGGTATGCGTGGCGGCTCAACTACTCCACCTTGAAAACGTACGTGGATGCGGAAGACACACGGAAGATGGTGGAAGTGTTCGGCTCGGACGGCGCAAAGGGACTCGCCGCAGCGATCGACTCCAGGGTGCCACGTCTGGCCGAAGATGAAATCGTGCTTTTCGCGGACGCATCCAGATCACGTATCGCCGGCAATTTACCGGAGTGGCCGAAGGAGATGCCTGATTCTCCCGGAACTTCCGGACTGGTGATCGACCGGGGCGGCTCGCCGGTACGGATAGTGGTCTCGCATCTAACGCTGCCGGGTGGATATCATCTTCTCACAGGCCGCGAGAGCGTTCGCTTCCAGTCGCTCGTGACCGTGTTCTGGTACGACGCGGCCGGCGCCGTGGCCATCGTGCTGGTGCTGGGTGTCTTCGCCGGATGGCTGATACGCCGCGCGCTCGTTTCAGAGTTGCAGGAAGTGAGCAGCACCGCGTCCGCCATTGCAGAAGGCGATTTTTCGCGTCGCGTGCCGACGCGCGGCGGCTCGGACGAGATGGACGTTCTCGCCCGGACGGTCAACGGCATGCTCGATCAGCTCGCCACGCAGAACCGGCGACTCGAGGAGGAGATCGCGGTTCGCCGGCAGGCGGAGCTGGCGCTCCATCGCGTGCACGACGAGCTGGAGGAAGTGGTCGCGAAGCGAACGGCGGAGCTGGCGCAGGCGAACGAGTCTCTGGAACGCACGCTGCGGGAGATGCAGAGACAGGAAGTGTATCTCGACGAGCTGTTCGACCTCGCGCCAGCCGCCGTGGTGCTGACGAGCCTCAGCCCGGCGAAGAACCTTCGCATCAACCGCGAGTTCACGCGAATGTTCGGCTACACGTCGGAAGAGGCCGTGGGCAAGCGACTGCGCAACCTGATCGCACCGGACGAGCTGGCGCCGGCCGACCTGACGACCAATCCCGATCTCCTCGCCGGAAGAACAGTCGAACAGGAGGTCGTCCGGCAACGCAAGGACGGCACCCGGTTTCACGCTCACATCACCGCGAAACGGATCCGCCTCGGCGACAGCGAGGATGCCGCCTACATCATCTACAGGGACATCACCGAGCGCAAGCAGGCTGAGCAGGCGCTGCGACTGTCGGAAGAGCGATATGCCCGCTCCCTGGAAGCGACGGAAGCCGGGCACTGGGAATGGGATCTGCGGACAGATGAAGTATTTCACTCCGCGCGATTCCGCGAGCTTCATGGCGTTTCGGCAGAGGAGGTCTTCACCCATCGCGACCAATGGAAGGTGCGCCAGCGCTACCTTCCGGGCGAGCGGGAGCGGCAGGAGCAGGCAATCCGCGGGGCGGTTGCCGGGCCCGTCCATCACTATGAGATCGATCTGCGGATCGAACCGCGCCCCGGAGAGATCCGCTGGCTGCGCTCGCGCGGCAAGTTGTTCGGGGACGAAGCGGGGCAGCCGATGCTCATGGCCGGAACGTCGATGGACGTCACCGAGCACAAGCTCGCAGAATTGACCCTTGCCGAGTCCGAATCGCGTTTTCGCAGCCTGACCCAGCTGTCGAACGACTTTTTCTGGGAGACGGACGCAGCGCATCGGTATACCGCGTTCGAGCGCGGCCGGGCTTATCCCGGGCGCTGGCACGCCGCGTCAAAGACGGGCAAAGCGCCGTGGGAGATCCCTTATGCCACGCCCGACGAGGCGGCGTGGAACGCGCACCGGGCGGCGATTGCGGCCCGCCAGCGGTTCTTCGATTTCGGGTTTTCCCGCATCGAGAACGGAGAAGAGCGCTTCTTCGAGCTGAGCGGCGAGCCGCGTTTCGATGCGCAAGGCCAGTTCGTCGGCTACCGCGGCGTCGGGCGCGATGTCACCCAGCGCAAGCGGGCGGAGGAAGAGTTACGCAGACAGAAAACATATCTCGATCAGCTCTTCGACCTCGCGCCGGTCGCGATCATTCTCAACACGCTCGAGCCGCGGACGCTCCGAATCAACAAGGAATTCACGCGCATGTTCGGGTACGAGCCCGCCGAGGTGGTCGGCCACCGTATCCGGGATCTCATCCTGCCGGAAGGGGCGAGGGGGCTGACGGACGACCCGCGCTGGCTGGCCGGAGAGCGGATCGAGGAGGAGGTCGTCCGCCGGCGCAAGGATGGATCGCTGTTTCACGCACACGTCATCACCGCGCAAATCCCCTTCGAGAATGGGGCAAACGCGAGCTACGTGATTTATCACGACATCACGGAACGCAAGCGCACGGAGGAAGCACTGCGTCTTTCGGAGCGACGGCGCCGCCAGACCCAGCGCCTGGAGGCGATGGGTACGCTCGCCGGTGGCATCGCCCACGATTTCAACAACATTCTGGGCGCGATCCTGGGCTACGGTGAAATGGCCTTGCGCAGCGCTGCCAAGGGCAGCCGGTTGCGCCGGGACGTGGAAAGCATTCTTACCGCGGGCGAGCGCGGCCGCGCGCTCGTCGACCGGGTCCTGACGTTCAGCCGGAGCGGGGTGGCGGAGAAGATCGCGGTACACGTCGAGAAAGTGGTAGTCGAGGCGCTGGAAATGATGCGGCCGAACCTCCCGAATGGAATCACGATCGAATCCACGATGGAGGCCGGCCGGGCAGCCATAAGCGGCGAGCCGACCCAGGTGCACCAGGTACTGACGAACCTGGCCACGAACGCGATTCACGCCATGCCCGCGGGCGGGACGTTGAATGTGTCGCTGCGCGTTCGGAGCTTCGACGCGGAGCGGGCTGCGACGATTGGAACGATCGCGGCCGGGGAGTACGTTGTCCTGGAGGTGGCGGATTCGGGCACCGGAATCGCGCCGGCGACCCTGGACCGCATCTTCGAGCCATTCTTCACGACCAAGGACGTCAACGTCGGTACCGGCCTCGGACTTTCGCTCGTGCACGGTATCGTGGCCGACATCGGGGGCGCAATCGACGTTGCAAGCGCGGAGGGCGTAGGCAGCAGCTTCACGGTATACCTGCCCCGCGCAGGCGATACACCTGTTGATTCGGAGGATGCCCGGGACGAGCTTCCGCAAGGCGACGGGCAGCGTGTTCTGGTGGTGGACGACGAGGAGCCTCTGGTCAGGCTCGCCACCGAGACGCTCGCGGAGCTTGGCTATGCGCCCGTGGGATTTACCTCCAGCACGGCGGCGCTGGAGGCATTTCGCGCCGATCCCAGAGGGTTCGCCGCGGTAATCACCGATGAGCGGATGCCCGAGATGTCGGGATCGACCTTGATCCGTGAAGTTCGGCTCATGCGGAAGTCGATCCCCGTCCTCCTCATCAGCGGGTACGTGGGCGGAATCGTGGCGAGCCGTGCTTACAACGAAGGCGCGGACGAAGTCCTGAAGAAGCCCTTGTCTGCGCATGAGCTGGCGACGAGCCTCGCGAGGGTGCTCCACCAATGAGCGATCAATCGCGGAACGCGCCTGCTGCGCTCGGAGAAAAGCCATCTGTAGGGT
>DATFWO010000166.1:0-51982 GCA_035259205.1 Burkholderiales bacterium
CCGGACATTCGGGTCCTGCTCGATCGGCAGCAGGTGCTCGGCGACAAAGGCGCGGTAGCGCTTGCGGTAGTCCTCGATCTCGGGAGAAAGGGTGAAATCCATCAGGAGCCGTAATGAGTGATGGGTGATGCGGTTCAATTCCCGCTGGCGCTTTTCGCGCTCCGCGCTCAGCCGTTGATGTTCATCCGCGTTTATCTGCGTTTGCCTGCGGTTCCATATCGGTTTTTGCCAGCTCACGGGCGCGGTCGCGCAGAACGAACTTCTGGATCTTGCCGGTGGCGTTCTTCGGCAGGTCGCCGAATAAGACCCGCTTCGGCGTCTTGAAGTGCGCCATGCGCTCGCGCGCGTAGGCCACCAGCTCGCTTTCGGTCGCGGCCGCGCCCGCCTTGAGCGTGACGAACGCGACGGGCACTTCGCCCCACTTGAGGTCGGGCCCCGCGACGACCGCAGCTTCCATCACCGCCGGATGGGCGCAGAGCGTGCGCTCGACTTCGATCGAGGCGATGTTCTCGCCGCCCGAGACGATGATGTCCTTGGCGCGGTCCCTGATCTCCACGTACCCGTCGGGATGCATGACGCCGAGATCGCCGGTCCTGAACCAGCCGTCGGGTATCGCCTTGCGGGTGGCGATCTCGTCCAGGTAGTAGCCCAGCATGACGTTGTTGCCACGCAGAGCGATCTCGCCGAGGGCGCTGCCGTCGGCGGGCACGTCCTTGCCGTGCGTGTCGACCACACGCAGCTCGTGCGAGATCACGTTGCCCACGCCCTGGCGGGCCTTGAGTCTTGCCTGTTCCGCGAGGGCGAGCCGGCTCCACTCGCCGCGCCATTCGCAGATTGCCGCGGGCCCGAAGGTTTCAGTGAGCCCGTAAAGATGAGTAACGTCCATGCCGAGCTCGGCCATGCGTTGCAGTATGGCCGGCGTGGGCGGCGCGCCGCCGGTAGCCACGCGCACGGGGCGGGCAAGGGGTGCAGCGCCCGGATCCCACGCGAGCATGACGAGCACCGTGGGCGCTCCGTTGAAATGCGTGACTTTCGATTCCCGCAGGTGGCGCCACACCACGCCCGGATCGAATTTGCGCAGGCACAGATGGGCGGCCCCCGCAGCGGTCACTCCCCACGGGAAGCACCAGCCGTTGCAGTGAAACATGGGCAGGGTCCAGAGAAAGGTGCTGTCGCAGTCGAGCCGCGTTTCCATCGCCATCGCGAGCGCCTGGAGATAGGCGCCGCGGTGGTGGTACATAACGCCCTTAGGCCTGCCCGTGGTGCCGCTGGTGTAGTTGATCGAGAGCAGCCCGCGCTCGTCGCTCACGGGCCGCTGCCAGGGAACCGCGCTGGCGAGCAGACGCTCGAACTGGTCGTCGGGGCGTCCGGCGCGCACCAGCCGCAGGCCGCCGCCTGCCTGAGCCGCGATATCCTGCGCGGTGGCCTCGAATTCGTAGTCGTAGATCAGGACCTGCGCTGCGCTGTGAGAAACGATGAGCGCCAGGTCACTGGCCGTGAGCCGCGTGTTGAGCGCTACCAGCACGGCGCCGGCGTATGGCACGCCATAGTGGGATTCGAGCAGCACGTGGACGTTGGGCGCGAGCACTGCGACCCGGCCGCCTTCGGGCACCCCCATGTTGCGCAGCGCGCCGGCCAGCCGCAGGCACCGGTCGAGGAACTCGGCGTAGGTGTAACGGCGGTCGCCGTCGATCACCGCCGTACGATCGGCATAGACCTTGCCCGACCGCAGCAAGAAGGACGTCGGGGTCAGAGGCTCGAAGGACGCGATCGCGCTCATGATTGCGTTGTCGGCTACCGGCTGTTGGCTGTCCGCTGTGAGCCGCGACGCGCCGGCTCACATGTCGACTCAAAGGTCACTGCGCATCGTTCGCCGTTTGCGATTCACCGTTCACTTGACGAGCTTCGGATTGGAAACTCCGAGCTTTTCCGTGGTCGTGCGTTGCAGGTGATCGAGCATCGCGGCGCGTTCCTTCCCGTCGAAGCGTCCGGCGCGGATCGCGCGGGCCAGGCGCCGATTATAGTCCTCGAGTACTCCGTGGAGCGCGCCCGCCGCAGGCGTTCGCGGGCGCTCTCCCAGCAGACTGCACACCCGGTCGTGCTCGTCGCGAAGCCGCGCATCGCCCGCCTCGATCTCGCGCTGCGCAATAGCCATGGCATTGGCGATCATGAGGGCTGTATAGCGCAATGCTTCGGGAAGCGCAGGCAGGAGATCGGCGACGAGAGCGCCGCGTGCGGTCTGGAGCAGGTTGCGCGCATCGGGCCGGTCGTTCATGGTATCGCCTCCGTCACGTCATAAAAAATTATGGAGCATCGTGTCGGCGACATGCGACCTTCGCGGGTGCCGCTGCGACCCGGTGTGCGCAGCAGGGTGCGGGAGCAGCGAGCAGGCTCCGGAAAATGGCAGCGTTACCTGCAGCGTCTTGCGCCCCGTCCCGCACCACCGTTCCGGAGACCGAGGCCGGGGCGCATCCCCGGCCCCTGCTCCACCGCTCATGTCGCCCCCGTGAGGTTGAGAATTTCGAGCTCCAGCTGTCCAACGATGTGCCCCGTTAGCGCCAGCTCCAGCGACGGCTCGCCTCCGGACAGGTGGCGCTCGACCTGCTGCAAGGCGATTATCGCCCAGCGCAGGTGCGCCATGACCTGCCAGTAGACGAGATCGCGCGCCGAGACCCGGCGGCCGGAGGCCCGGTCGTATTCCGGAATGAAGTCCTCCAAGCCGGTGATTCCGCCGACGGCGAGATCGGGACGGGCGAAGCGCCAGCACCGCGCGCATATCCAGCCGACGTCCTCCAGCGGATTGCCGAAGGCGGGAAACTCCCAGTCGAGCACTCCGGCGAGGTGCCCGTCGTGGACCAGGTAGTTGCCGGTACGATAGTCGCGATGAATGAATGTGGTTTCTTCCTGCCGGGGCGCGTGAATTTCGCACCAGCGCAAGCCCCACTCGAGGGCCGGATAGGGACAGGACAGCGTATCGAGATAGGCGCGGTAGTGGGCGATGTTCTCGCGCGCGTGCATGGTCCGCAAGAAGCCGAGCCCGGCGTGCGACGGCCCGATCCGGTGGAGCCGGGCGAGATTTTCGGCCAGCTCGCCGGCCAACAGCTGCGGGTCCGGAACGAGCTTTGGATCGCGGGTTACCTTGTAGCCCGCGGCAACGCCCGGGAGCCGCTGCATGATGAAGAAGGGCCGGCCGGTGACGGCGAGGTCCTCGCACAGGTGAAGCGGCTCCGGCGCAAGCACGTTTGCGGCGTGCGCGATCCGGAGAACTGCGAATTCCTGCGCCCGGGTCAGGCTCTCGGGCACGGTTGCCCGCGCATCGGTGCGCAGCACCCAACGCTGCATCCCGCCGTTCAGCGTCACATCCAGCGCCCAGTTCTCCTGCACCGCTCCGCCGCTCAGGCGCTCGAGCGCGACGATCACGACATCGCGCGCACCGCATGCGTGGGCGATGAATTCGGCAAGGCGCTGGCGCGTGGAAGGCTCGTCGAGATTCAACGCGTCAACCCAAGAGCGTCATGATTCTCAAACTGCAAGGTATCGCCGCACGACGTCCTCGTTCGCCCACAGCTCGTCGAGGGTGCCCGCATACCGGATGTGCCCCTCCTCCATGATGTAGCCGCGGCCGCCGACGCGGCGCGCGAATTTCACGTTCTGGTCGGCGACGAGGAGCGTCACGCCCTCCCCCTGGATCTGGCGTATGGCGGCGATCAGCGTCGCGACCATGAGCGGGCTCAATCCCTCCGAGGGCTCATCCAGTATGAGCAGACCCGGATTGCCCATGAGCGCCCGGCCGATGGCGAGCATCTTCTGCTCCCCTCCCGAAAGACCGGAAGCGCGCTTCGCCCGCAGCTCCGTCAGCACCGGAAAGAGCCGGTAGACCCGCTGCAGGGTCCAGCGCCCGTCCCGTCGCGTGACCTGCCTGACGATCCGCAGGTTCTCTTCGACCGTCAGGTCGGCAAAGATGCGGCGATCATCGGGTATGTAGCCCATCCCGCGCCTGGCGGCGACGAACGCCGGCCGGCCGGTGATCTCCTCGCCCATGAATTCGATGCTCCCGCTGCGGGGCGGAGTCAGACCCATGATGCTGCGCAAGGTGGTGCTCTTGCCGGCGCCGTTGCGCCCGAGCAGGCACACCACTTCGCCGACGTAGACCTCGATCGACACGCCGTGCACGACCGCGCCCGCGCCGTAGCCGGTCACGAGATCCCGCACGGCGAGCATCACGCCGAGACCTCCTCACCGAGATAAACCTCGCGGACCGCACGATTCTCCCGTATCGCCGCGGGCGGGCCTTCGGCGAGCACCTCGCCGCGGTTCATCACGACGATCCACTCCGCGAGCGCGAACACGACATCCATGTCGTGCTCGACGATGACGAACGTGGTGCGTCGCTGCGCGGAGAGCCTGCGCACCAGCTCCAGCACCGTCCCGCGCTCGACCGGCGTCAGCCCGGACGAGGGCTCGTCGAGAAAGCACAGCTCCGGCGCCGTAGCGATCGCAATCCCGAGCTCGAGCAGGCGCTGGTCGCCGTGCGCGAGCGCCCCTGCGGGCATGTCCTGCCGTTCGAGCAGACCGGTCTCCCGCAGGATCTCGCGCGCTTCGCCAACCGCCTCGGACTCGCGCTCTATCGCCTGCAGCAGGATGCCCGTGCGCCCGCGCCGCGCCAGCACCGGCACCAGAACGTTCTGCAGCACCGGCAGCCGCGCGAAGATATTCATGATCTGGAACGACCGCGACAGGCCCATGCGGATCCGGCGATGCACCGGCAGGCGCGTGATGGTCTCGCCCTTGAAGGTCAGCTCGCCGGAATCGGGCAGCAGCGCGCCGGTGGCGAGGTTGATGAGCGTGGTCTTGCCGGCGCCGTTCGGCCCGATCACCGCGGTCAGGCGCCCGGCGGGCAACGACAGGTTGACGCCGTTGATCGCCTGGAAGTCGCCGAAGCGCTTCGCCAGCCCCGCGATGCGCAGGAGGTCGCTCACGGCCGGCGCCGCCTGCCGAAAATGCTCATGATGCCCTCCGGGAAGAACATGACGAGCGCGACCACGATGATGCCGAACCAGATCAGCCAGTACTCGGTAAAGCGGAAGATGACGTCCTTGATCACCAGGAACAGGAAGGCGCCGACGATGGGGCCGCTGAACGTGTGTATGCCGCCCATCAGCGTCGCCAGCACCGGCTCGGCCGACGTGCTCCAGTGGGCGATCGGTGGCGTCACGGTATTCTCCAGCGGCGGCAGCAGCGCACCCGCCAGCCCCGCGTAGACGCCGGCGATGGTGAAGGCCACGAGCCGATAGCGGCGCACCGGCACGCCGGCGAATTCCGCGCGCGTCTCGCTGTCGCGCACCGCCTGCAGCGTGAGACCGAGCGGCGAGCGCACCAGGCGGTACATCACGTAGATCGCCGCGAGCGAGAGCACCAGCACCACGTAGTAGTAACGGTCCATCGCCGATACGTTGATCGACACCAGTCCCGGTATCTCCAGCGCCGCCCGCGGTATCCCCACCAGGCCGTCGTCGCCGCCGGTGAAATCGCGCCACTTCCAGGCGATGGAATAGATCATCATGCCGAAGGCCAGGGTCAGCATGGAAAAATAGATCCGCGTGTGGCGCACCGACAGGATCCCGAGCAGGAACGCCGCGATGCCGGCAAGCGCGACGCCGCCCGCGATGCCGAGGAAGAGGTTGGGGACGGCGAGCAGGATCTTCGCGCAGCCGTAGGCCCCCACCGCGAAGAACCCCGCCTGCCCGAACGAGAGCAGGCCGGTGTAGCCGAAGAGCAGGTTGAACCCCAGCGCGAACACCGCGAGGATCAGGATCTGCATCGTCAGGTACACGGGATAGCGCCCGGCCACCCAGGGCAGCAGCACGAGAGCCGCAACCAGCGCCGCCACGAGGACCACCAGTGCGATGCGTGAGCTCATGAGCGCGCGAACAGCCCCTGCGGGCGCAGCAGCAGCACGACCGCCATGATCACGAAGATGAAGAAAAGCTCGAACACCGGGAAGTAGAGCGTCCCATAGGCGGAGAGCACGCCGACGATGAGCGAGCTCACGAACGCGCCCTTGAGGTTGCCGAGCCCGCCGATCACCGTGATGATGAAGGCCTGGATGATCATCGCCGCCCCGATGCCGGGTGCCGCCACGCGTACCGGGGTGCCAATCGCGCCGCCCAGCGCTGCCAGCATTGCGCCGAAGGCGAACACGCCGGAGAACACCCACGGCACGTTGACGCCGATCGCGCTCGCCATCTCGCGGTCCGACGCGGTTGCGCGCACTATTCTGCCCCACCACGTCTTCTCGAAGAGCGCCCACAGCCCCGCCGCCACAGCGAGCCCCACCGCAATCACGAAGGCGTTGTAGACCGGGAACGACCGCCCGAACACCGGCCAGTGGCCGTCGAGAAACGCCGGGATCGGCGGGATCCTGAAGACCCCGCCCCAGATCATCTTCACCGCATCGTCGAGGATGAGTATGAACCCGAAAGTGAGCAGCAGCTGGTAGGCCTCGTCGATGTGGTAGATGCGGCTCAGGAACCCGCGCTCCATCGCAAAGCCGAGCAGGCCCGTGCCAAGCAGGCTCAGCACGATCGCCACGCCGAACGGCAGGCCGAGCTGGCCGTAGCAGGCATACGCGAGGTAGGCGCCGACCATGAACAGGCTGCCGTGCGCGAAATTCACGATGCGCAGGACCCCGAAGATGATGGTGAGCCCGGCCGAGATCAGCCACAGATACATTGCCAGGGAGAGGCCGATCAAGCCCTGGAAAGCAAAATTCTCCATAAGAGGCGGTAGAGAAGGATCGCGTCACTCCGGCAGCAGCCGGGATCCAGCATATTTTTCTATCATCGCCGATCCCGCCTGGCGCTGCCCGGTATCGAGCGCGGGACGGGCTCCCTGCCCGGGATCACGATCGGCAAGGTCACTGCCCGCGTCTACTTGGATATGGAAACCGGCGTGAAAGGCGGATTCCGGTAGTAGTCCTTGGCCTCGAACACCTTCAGGTCGCCGAGCACCGGGATCGGATATTTCGGGTCGATCATCGGACGGCCGGCGGGTACGTTGTAGATGAACTGCTGATCGATCTCGCGGAAGGTCCGCACGCCGCCGGGATTCTTGATCTGCATTCCCTTCATCGCATCGATGACCTTGTCGGTTTCCAGGCTCCCTGCCTTTTCCACCGCGGTCTTCATGATGAAGAAGGCGGAATACGTCGTCTCTGCCGAATAGTTGGGATAGCGCTTCCAGCGCTTGAGGAAGCGATCGATGAAAGCGCGGTTGTCCGCAGTATTCGGCCAGTTGTGTATGTAGCGGGCGGTAGCCCAGAGCTTGCCCTTGAAGCGATCCTTGGCGACCTCGGCGGAGATCCCCTCCAGAACGTCCACCGAGCCGCCCATCGCCTGCCACCACACCTGGATGTTGTCGAAGACACCCTGTCCCAGGGCCGTCCGCAGCAACTGCACGGCCTCCCCAGCCCACGGCGTGGCGAAGATCGCGTCGGGCTTCTGCGCCATCACCGCCGACACGTGGGGCGAGAAATCAACCGTCAGGAACGGCGCCCAGGCTTCGCCGACGAATTCCACATCCGGGCGGTACTTTTTCAGGGTGTCCTTGAACAGATTCCACGCCACGTAGCCGTACTCGTAGTCGGCGCCGATGTTGGCCCAGCGCTTGATGTCCTTGCGGTCCTTGAAGATGAGCGCAGCGGTGATCGCATCCTGGTAGATGGGCACGCTCACCCGGACGATCTCCTTGATATGCTTTTGCGCCACCAGCTCCTCGGTCAGCCGGTGCGTCGCCGCATGAGTGAAGAAGTGGATGCGCTTCAGCTCGGCCAGCACCGGGCCCATGGCCATCGCCACGCCGCTCGAGTCGGTTCCCATCGTGAAGTGGGCGCCCCAGTCGGTTACCAGCATGCGCGCGTTCTTCACTCCCGTGGCGGCCTTGTTCTCGTCGTCCATGAACCGCATCTCGATCTTGCAGCCGGCGATCCCGCCGCCCGCGTTGATCTCCTCCATTGCCATGGTCGCGCCCATCTCGATCTGGCGGCCGTAGTCAGAGTGCGGGCCGGATGCCGCGCCCTGTACGCCGACCTTGATCGCGGGGACGCCCAGCTTGCATTGAGCGAGCGCCGGACCGCCGGGAAGCGCCAGCAGGGCCAGCAGCAAGGGGATGTTCAAAACCGCGCGTTTCTGATTCATTTGACCCTCCTTAGGTGGACCGCGGATGGCAGGATCCTCAAGCGGGATTTTCCTCGTGCGGCCCGTGCCGAGCGCCTATCCGTTCGAGCTGTGATGACTGTAGGAAGTAACCCCGTGGCTGTCAACCGGAAACCCGGCGCGGGCATCCCGCCGGGCCGGCGGCGCACCAGTACGCGCCAGAACCCGGGGCCGGAAGCGCAACCTCAATTCGCCGTGGTCAGCCGCAGCAACTCTCCTGCGTCCGCCAAAGCCTCCATCTTCCACAACGTCTCCAGCAGACGATCGGCGCGGTGCGCCGAGAGCGAATTTCCCGCCAAGCTGCGGAATTTGGCTTCGACCTCCGCTTCGGACATCGGATTCTTCCAGTGTCCCTTGTGGTACTCCACGGTGGCGACGTGGGCTGCGCCCGAGGTCGTCACGAGCGTCAGCCTGCACAACATAGCCTCGGGCATGCGCCGGTCGGCTTCCCCGGATACTTCCACCGTTACGCGCCGGGTGAGCCGGCGTATGGCCGGGTCGCGCAGGTACTCGTCATCGAAATGACGATCCGTAACGGTCCCGTGTATGAGCGCCACCGCCACCGTATACGGCATGCTATGGTCGGCCGTCTCGCGGGTCGCAGGTTCCCACTTGTCTCGGTCTCCCGCCATGAGCCGCACGGCCGTCGTCCCGGTCTCGATGCGCACCTCCGCGATTTCGGCCGGGGATCCGATCTTCGCCCGCGCTTCGAGCGCGGCCTGCACGACGGTCTGCGAATACTGGCCCAGCGGAAAGCGCTTGATGCTGCATTCCATGATCTTGTACGGGTGCTCCCGTCCGCCGAGCGCGGCGAGCTTGAACGGAGCGCGCGTGACCGCCTTGAAGTAGCCGCCCACGCCCTCGAAGATCGGCGACGGTCCGGTCATGCCGCGCTCGGCCAGCAGCGCCGCGAACAAGGCGTTGCGGCTCGCGTTGGCGTAGCCACAGCCCTTCCACATCGAGACGCTGCCAATGCGCGTCTGATACAGCGCGATATTGGGTGCGATGCCGAGATTGAACGCCTCGGCGAGCTTGCGACCTTCGAGCCCGAGAAGCTTGGCCGCGGCCGCGGTGCTGGCGATGCAGCCCACGGTCACGTGGTCCCATCCGAGAGGCTTCAGATCCGCCTCGTCGCAGATGCGGCAGAACACCTCGTAGGCCAGCACCGTCCCGCAAATCAGGTCCTTCCCGCTGCGGCCGGCTATTTCAGCCGCGGTGAGCGCGGCGGCGATGCTGTCGCTGGGATGGCCCGATTCGCCGGTGCTGGTGTAGCCGTCGTTGAAATCGAGGAAGCGGATCATCACCCCGTTGGCGAAGACCGCAAGATCGGGGCTGGTGCGCCGGCCGCTCACCATGACGGTAGCGGGCCGCGTGCTGGTGACCGTCGCCGCCAGATCGCACGCTATGGTTGCGGGCGCGCTCGTGTAGCCGCCGAGCGCGCAACCCACCGTATCGACGATGAGCCGCTTCGCCTGCCGCACGACGTCGCCCGGCAGATCCTCGTAGCGCAACGCCTCACTGTAGGCAGCGAGTTGTTCGACGATGGTCATTTCTCAAGGGTGCGACGGGTGATGGGTGACGAGTGATGCGTGTTGAAACCGACGATCTCGCTACCGATCACTTATCACTCATCACTGCCTTATCGGCGAGGTCCCAGAACAGCCCGGTCATCATCTGCAAACCTTCCCGCATGATAGGTGCGAGCACGTGCTCGTCCGGTGCGTGCTGGGAGCAGCCGGCGTAGGAGTGCGGCACCCAGACGGTCGGCAACCCCAGTACCTCGGAGAAGCAATCGTTCGGGAGCGAGCCCCCCACGTTGGGCAGGATTGCGGGTTTCACTCCGGTCGTGCGCCGGACCGACTCCGCCGCCCATCGCACCCACGGGTGATCGGGAGCGAGCCGGGTTGCGCGCATGAAGCTCTTGCGCGCCATCGCAATCTTCACCATTCCGTAGCCGTTCGCGTCGAGATGGCGGCGCAGGATAGGCACGAAGCTGTCGGGATCGGAGCCCACGACAAAGCGGATCTGACACGTCGCAGTAGCTTTTCCGGGGATGGCATTCACCGGATTGTCGGGATTGCCGGTGCGGAAGGCGAGTATCTCGAACGTGTTCCAGGCGTAGACCTTTTCCGCCGCTGAGAGCCCCGGCTCGCCCCACCACGCGTCGATCTCCGGCTCGCCCTCCTCGGGCTGCGGAGTGCAATCGATGAGCGCCGCGCGGACGCTCTCGGGGATGCGATCCGGCAAGAGTTCGCGCACCAGCACCCTGCCATCGCGGGTAACGATGCTCGCCAGCGCGTGCGCGAGAACGACGCCGGGATTGGCGAGCAGCCCGCCCCAGTTGCCCGAATGGTGCGCGCCCTCGCGCAGCTCGACGCTGAAGTTGAAGTTGATCGAGCCACGCGAGCCGAGGTAGAGCGTCGGCCGCTTCGCCGCAAGGCGCGGCCCGTCGGACGCGATCAGGACGTCCGCCTTCAGGCGGTCGCGGTGCCGCTCGCAGAACTCACGCAGCCCCGGCGAGCTCAGCTCCTCGCCGGTCTCGAGCATGAATTTTGAGTTGAACCCGAGCCGGCCGCGCTCGGCGATTACCGTCGCGAGCGCCGCCATGTTGATGGAGTGCTGGGCCTTGTTGTCGGCGGCGCCTCGGCCGTAGTAGCGCTCGCCCTCCTGCTTGAGGGTCCACGGAGAGAGTCCTGCGCGCCACTGGCTTTCGAGCCCCCGGATCACATCGCCGTGACCATACGTCAGCACCGTCGGAAGGCTGGGGTCCTCGATGCGCTCGGCGAGCAGGATGGGACCCACCCCCTCTACCGGATTGGGGAGGATCTCGACCTTGAAGCCCATGCGATCGAAAGCCGGCGCAATCTCCTCCTTCAGATAGACGTCCATGTATGGCCGGCTCTCCGGCACCTGGCTTTCGGTCCGGATCGCCACCCGCCGCGCCAGATCGCTGATGAACTCACCTTCATCGAAATGGCGCGTCGCGCGCGAGATCGCCGATTCCCTGGTCATGATCAATCCTTCGATGCCGTTACCGGTCACCAGTCACGAGTCACCAGTCACCAGTCACCAGTCACCGTCGTTTAGGTACGAGCGCGATCGCCCGCACCGGCCCGCCGCTTCCGCCTTCGATCTTCATGGGTAACGCGATTACGGTTGCGCCGACGGCAGGCAGCTCCTCGAGGTTCGCGAGATTCTCGAGCCCGCCTACGTTCTGCGCCGTCGCGATGCGGTGAACGATGAAATCGTCCGAGCGCCCGTAGTCGATCGATGCGGTGTCCACCCCGAGCATGCCGACTTTGCGGTCCTCGACGAGCAGCTTTGCCGCGTCGGCGCCGTAGCTCGGGAAGCGCAGCTTGGACGCATCGCCCGGCGTATCGTCCCCGAGATACATTTTGCGGTCGGGCCAGAACCGGCTCCATCCGGTGCGCAACAGCACGATGGCTCCCGCCTTGATCCGGCCGTGTCGACGCTCGAATCCGATGACGTCGTCCCGGGTCAGGCGGTAGTCCGGATCGGCTGCGGCTTGCTTCGAGACGTCGATGACCACTGCGGGCGCGACGAGCTGCTCGAGCGGAATCGCATCCGACGTGCGGCCTCCCTGCGCGAAATGAATCGGCGCGTCGAGATGCGTGCCCCCGTGCTCCGGTGCGCAGAACGAATTCGCCGCAAAGAAGAAGCCGCCGCTCGTATCGCCGTAGGCGAGCCGCTGCAGCTTGAACGTCGAGGGCGACGTGGGCCAGTAGATCGTGCGATCGTTGAACGGGTGCGTGAGATCGACCAGCCGGTATGCGGCCGGGTCGAGCGCCTGCGCGGCGGGCAAGGCGGACGTCGTCACAAGCAGCAGACAAAGGAATGCAGCCGATGAGCAGCGTTTCATGGGCCACCTTTCACCGGTTTCAGAACGGCACCGAGCCGTTCACGGTCACGCGATGCATCAGCCGCCGCTGTGGCAGCCTGTAGTCCTGGACCGCGAGATGCTGGCACGTGCAGTTGTCCCACATCAGCAGGTCGCCGACCCGCCATTTGTGGCGGTAGTGAAACTCCGGCCGTATGAGGTGGGCGTGCAGCTCCGAGACCAGGGCGAGCGCTTCCTCTTCGCCCAGGCCCTCGATCGCGATGCACTCGCCTTCCGTGACGTAAATGCATTTGCGCCCCGTCACCGGGTGCGTGCGGAACACCGGGTGCGCCACCGGCGGCGTCTTGTCGAGGTGCTCCTGCTTGATCGTCCGCGTGAGGCCCACCGCCTTCTTCCGCGCGTTCATCTTGGCGAGATAGCTGTGCGTCGCCCGGCGCCCGGAGAGCTGGTCTTTCATGGCGTGCGGGAGGGCGTCGTAGGCCGCTGCAGCGCTGGTAAAAATCGTGTCGCCGAGTGCCACGCCATTCGCCTCGAACGGAATCTCCTTCGCATACAGCAGCGAGCAACGCGGCGGGCGCGCGTAGGCCGACATGTCCGTGTGCCAGGTGATGCCGGCGTCCGCGAGCCCGACGTGGCGCCCGTTCTCGACGGCATTTGACAGCAGGAGCATTTCCGGATGATCGGGAAGACCGTACTCCGTGTTGACGTTGACCTCGAGTTCGCCGAAGCGCCGCGCAAAACGGATCTGCTGCTCCTCGGTCAGGTTCTGGCCACGGAAGAAGATCACGCCATGCTCGTTGAACGCCTCGTCGATTCTGCGGAACGTCGCATCATCCATTTCCCGCGACAGGTCCACCCCGCGAATTTCCGCGCCCAGGGCCTTGCCCGTCGGTACCATCTCTATTGTCTGGTTCATGCCGGGCATCCGATTCTGGCCACGGAAACACGCGGAAGCGCAGGCAAGCAATTAAAAACGAATCTATCAGCCATAAAGCGGCTCCTATCAACACGCGCCACGTCACGGATTTGATTCTATCAACGGATCTTGCGCTATTCCGTGTCTTTCCGTGTGATTCCGTGGCTGATTGGGTTTCTAGATCGCGCCTTCGGCGCGCAAAGCGGCAATTTCCGCGGCACCGTAACCCAGCTCGCCTAATATGCTCTCGCTATGCTCGCCGATGCGCGGTACCGGATCCATGCGCGCTTCGAATCCGGAGACCGTCGCCGGCGGCAGCGGCGCCGGCAAGGGACCCGCAGGCGAGGCGAATTCCCGCCAGCGATTACGCGCCCTGAACTGCGGATGATCCCATACTTCGTCGGGCGTGTTGATGCGCGCGTTGGCTATGCCCGCCGCGTCGAGCTTCGCGACCAGTTCCTCGGCTGTTAACCTTGAAAAGACCTCATCGATGATAGCCGTAAGCTCTTGACGGCAATCATTGCGCTTGCTGATGCTGTCGTAGCGTCGATCCCGCGCCAGCGCCGGCTGGCCCAGCACCTTGTCGCAGAACGTCGCCCACTCGCGCTCGTTCTGCAGCCCGAGCATCACGTCCTTTCCGTCGGCGGCCCGGAAGCGCCCGTAGGGAACGATCGTCGCGTGATCCGGTCCGGTCCGGGCCGGCGCGCTCCCGCCGAAGTGCGTGTAGTAGAGCGGATAGCACATCCATTCGCCTACCGCTTCGAACATCGTCACTTCCACGCGCCCGCCTTTGCCGGTCTTCCCGCGTTGAAGCAGCGCCGTCAGTATCCCCGAGTACGCGTACATGCCCGTGGCGATGTCGGCGATCGAAATGCCCACTTTGCTCGGCGTGCCGGGCGTCCCGGTCACGGAGAGCACGCCGGCTTCGCTCTGCACGAGCAGATCGTATGCCTTCTTCTGCGCGTAACCGCCGGAATCCCCGTAACCCGAAATATCGCACACGATGAGGCGCGGATGCGCTGCAAGCAGGCCATCGGCACCGAATCCCAGCCGCGCCGCCGCACCGGGGGCCAGATTCTGGATGAACACGTCTGCACGCGTAACGAGCTTCCCGAGGACATCCTTCGCCGCCGGGTACTTGACGTCCAGCGTGAGGCTCTCCTTGGAGCGATTCAGCCATACGAAATGGGAAGAGAGTCCTTTCACCGTGCGGTCGTAGTCGCGAGCGAAATCACCGACCTTGGGCCGCTCGATCTTGATCACGCGCGCGCCGAGGTCCGCGAGCTGCCGCGACGCAAACGGCGCCGCTACCGCCTGCTCGAGCGAAACTACGGTAATCCCGTCTAGAGGTCGCACGGTCGAGTCCGGTTCGAGCTATCCGTCTCTTACGGGGACCGGCGGCCGAGGATCGCGTCCGCGATCTTCTCGGCAATCATGATCACCGGCGCGTTGGTATTGCCCGAAGTCACCACCGGCATGACCGAGGCGTCGACGACCCTCAGCTTCTCCATTCCGTGCACCCGGAGCTCGTGGTCCACGACCGCGTCGGCATCGCGGCCCATCCGGCAGGTGCCCACCGGGTGGTACACGGTAAAGCCCTTGTTGCGCAGGAAGTCGATGAGGTCGTTGTCGGAGGCGCAGGCCGGTCCCGGGTCGTGCTCCGCCTTGATCCAGCGCGCGAGCGCCGGCGTGGCGGCGAGCTTGCGCACGAGCCGCATGCCGTCGAGCATCGTCCTGACGTCGGCTTCGCGCTCCAGGAAGTTGGGCTGGATCGCAGGCGCGGCAGCCGGATCCGCCGACTTGATCTCCAGCGTGCCGCGCGATTCGGGTCGCAGCTTGCACACCGACATCGTGAATCCCGGGAAGCGGTGAAGGCTCGGGTCCGTGCGGTCGGTGCTGTAGGGAAAGAAGTGAAACTGCACGTCGGGACGCGTCAATTCGGGCTGCGTGCGCGCAAAGCCCCCCGCGAGGCCAGCGTACCACGACAGCGGGCCGTTGCGACCGAGCAGAAAGCGCGTGCCCAGCCCAAGCTTGCGCCACGGGCTCATCAGGTCGTCGTTGACGGTAATGGGCTCGGCGCATTTCCAGATGAAGCGCGCCTGCAGGTGATCGTGCAGGTTGCGCCCGACCCCGGGCATGGCCCTCACCACCGGAATGCCGTGGCGCTGCAGCAGCTCGCCCGGCCCGATGCCGGAAAGCTGCATGAGCTGGGGCGACTGAATCGCGCCGGCGGCGATCAGCACTTCGCGCGTTGCGGATGCGCGCCGCGTGGTGCCATCCTGCCGGTATTCCACTCCCGTCGCGCGTGCGCCTTCGGTCAGCACGCGCGTAGCGAGCGCATGGGTCGCGACTACGAGGTTGGCCCGCTTCATGGCGGGACGCAGATACGCGACCGCTGCGCTGCAGCGCAGCCCGCGCCGCGCCGTACCCTGGAAATAGCCCAGCCCCTCCTGCCGCGCGCCGTTGAAGTCGTCGTTGCGCGCAATGCCGATCGCCTCGCCGGCCGCGAGGAAAGCGTCCGCAAGGGGGTGCCGGTCCCTGACGTCCGACACCGTGAGCGGGCCGCCCGAGCCGTGCCACTCGTCCGCGCCCCGCGACTGATCTTCGGCCTTGCGAAAGTACGGCAGGCAGTCCGCGTAACCCCAGCCGGGATTGCCGAGATCGCGCCAGTCGTCGAAGTCCTCGCGCTGGCCGCGGATGTAGATCAACCCGTTGATCGAGCTGGAGCCTCCGAGCACCCGCCCGCGCGGAATCTTGATGTTCCGGTTGCGCATGCGCGGCTCGGGCTCGGTCTCGAACATCCAGTTGACGTTGCGATCGAACATGACCTTGCCGAAGCCGATCGGGATGTGGATCCACGGGTTGCTGTCGCGCCCACCGGCTTCCAGCAGCAGCACGCGAGACGCGCCGGATTCGGTCAGGCGGTTGGCGAGCACACAGCCGGCCGAGCCTGCCCCGACGATGATGTAGTCGTAGGTGTCGTTCACGGTGCCTCCGCGCGCTCTACGTTAATGGCACATATTAACCGCCAAGACGACAAGAACGAAGATACATGACCGCCAATGAACGCCGATGGAGTCAGAAACCGAGATTTACCGTTCGCGCGCTACCTCGAAGCCGTCACCTCGAACGCGAAGCGGAAGCGCGGCAAGTCCTCGCCCGGATGATCGTCCGCATAGGTAAGTTGCGGCAACCGGTAGTTGTTCGGCCGGGTCTCGCTGCCCTTGTAGATCGCGGGATAGAGATCGATGAAGTGCCAGCCCGGCTCTCCGGTCGCCTGCATGATGATTTCGATATCACCCTGGCTGTTGAAGGCGCAGGCATAGCCGCTGGTTGAGTTGTCATAGACCACCGTGTAGATGTTGGCGGTCTCGCTCCAGCCCACGCCCTTCAGGTGGATGCGGAAAGTCGCTCCCACCGGGCCGCGCCCAACGTCGAGCGGCAGCGCCGTGGGCGCGATCCAGTAGGCGCCCTGCTTCTTCGCGCTGCCTGCTTCCACCCAGAGATTGTGTATGCCGCCAAGATCGTCCGGAACCTCGAAACGAAATTCGACGCCACCGGCCGCGTCCGCCTTGCCTTCGGCGATAACGCGCGCCCGCTCTTCCCAGCCCGCGGCGGTCATTCGGTTGCCGACGACAGTGTTCCAGTTGAGCTGGTAGGTCTTGCCCGACTCGAAGCCCGCCCCTCTGACCACCGCCGGTTGCCCGATCCCGGAAAAAGCGGGCGTCGCGACCAGCTCACCCTGCGACGGCAGCGAACGGACCATTTTCTGCGCCTGCAGCTCGGGCGATGGGGGCAACAGCGGCGCGCCCGGCACGATCGTGAAATGGAGCTTGAAACTCGGGCGGTTCGGCACCGGAGACTGCTGCGTGTTCCGGTACGGCGAGCCGAAGTCCGAGTGCTGTATCTCGATGACGTGCAGTCCCGCGTGGCCGGTTGCCGGTATGGTGAACCGCGCGGTCCCGCCGGTCGTCACGGTCGAGATGAATCCGGTGAATTTGTTGTCGTAGAGCAGAACCCAACTCCCTTCGAGCTCGCGCCAGCCAACGCCGTGCACTTCGATGAGGATCGGGGTGCCGATCGGCCCGCGGTCCGCGCCGGCGAGCCTCGCCGTCATCTCCAGGTTGAAAGCGGCCTGGGTATAGAGACGGTCGCGCTGCTGGATAACGACGTCATGCAGGAAACCGAAGTCTTCCGGCGCCTCAAACTTCGCCGAGATACGGCCGGCCGCGTCGCTGCGGACCGTCGCGATGCGATAGGCGACCGGCGCATATTCGCGGCCGTGATATTCGGCGATGGTGACCTTCCACCGTCCCTTTACGGTGCGCCAGGCGAGGTCGAATTCCTGGCTGGCAGGAAAACCATCGCCGGTCACGGTCACGGGCGTGCCGGCCGGGCCACGCTCGGGCGCGAGCTGCAGGTGACCTACGTAGCCACCCGAGGGTTCCGTCCAGGGCACTTCGGGACCAAGCTCCGCTGCGCGCCTCGCTGGAGCCGCGTCGGCGGCGGATACCAGAAAGAAAATGGCGAGCGTACAGGCAAGGGCCAGCGGCCGACCGCTTGCGAGGCCGAGGGGCATGATACCGGCGCTATGACTCAGAGCCCATATCAACTGCTGAATGGTATGGGCCCTGACGTAGAGGAGCATGAGGGGAGCATCCCCTCACTCATCGGTTACTGTTGCGGTTTCTTGATCTCGATCTCGCCCGCGATCACCTGCAACTGCGAGGGGCTGCGCTTGAACGGCTCCCAGGTGTGCGACTTGCCCTCGAGGTCCGTGGCGACGACCTTGTAGACGAAGGTACCGCTCGGGAAGCCGGTCGGGATGATCCAAGCGGCCGTCCAGAAATGATCGGTGGCCGGCCCTGTGCGAGGGGGGGGATGCGGCCCGAACCTCCCCGCCAGTTTCTGGCCGTCGGACAATTCGACGGCCACGCTCTTCAACCCCTTGTCATCGAGGACCTTGCCGGTATGGTCCAGGACGCGTATGCGCCAGACGACTTTTTCCAGGCGCTTGAACTGGTTATTCAGCACGCAAAACGGCCCGGGAGCGCCGACCTGGTCGCCGCGCACCATGTCGCCTTCGAAGAACAGCGCCCCGCCTTGCTGCGCATGCGCGGTACCGACAAATCCCAAGATCGACAATGCCACCGCCGACAGCGCCAGGATTCTCATGAAGCACCCCTTTCGAATATCACAAACCGGATGACACATTCGTACGCGTAAGGCTCGATCACCCGATGAATGAATCTATCCGGCAATCTATTCCAACTACGAAAGCGCGGCAAGCTCTTTCCCCGACGCCCGCTGCTTATGGAAGTCTTTTCATACGGCGCGTCCGTGCGCTACCGGGACTTCGTCGGCGGCGCTCCGCGTCCACAATCCGGGTTTTCGCAGCCCGTCCCTGCCGCCGGAGTATCATCGTGCCACGTGGTCGAAACCATTACAGGAGATCAACCATGCTGACCCAGCGCCTTGCGGAATTCGTTATCGACACACGGGCGTCCGACGTACCGAGCGATGTGATGGACGCTTCACGCGATGCCCTGATCGATACCGTGGGCGTCGCGCTGGTGGGATCGCTCGACGAGGTCGGCGAGATCTTGCTGCGCTACGTAGCCGGTCTCGGCGCGCGCGGAGAAGCCACCGTCTGGGGCAGTCACGTCGCAACCTCCATGGCCGAGGCGGCTTTCGTCAACGGTGTATTCGGCCACGCGCTCGATTTCGACGATGTGCATCCGAGCGTGCACGGGCACCCGAGCACGACCATGGTGCCTGCCGCGATCGCTGCCGGCGAGGCCGCGGGCGCCTCCGGCAGGGATGTCCTCGCGGCGTACGCCGTCGGTCTAGAAGTCGGCGGCAAGCTCGGGACCGCGTTCGGCAACGGGCACTACCAGCGGGGCTGGCACAGCACCGCGACTACCGGGGTCTTCGCATCGGCCGCGGTGGCAGCACGCCTGCTCGGGCTCAACGTCGCACAGCTCAGGAATGCGTTCGGCCTGGCCGCGTCCCAGGCCGCCGGGCTGCTGCGCAATTTCGGCACCATGACGAAGCCATTCCACGCCGGTCACGCTGCGCGCTGCGGCGTACAGTCGGCGTTGCTCGCGCGGGCCGGCTTCACCGCCGATACGTCCATTCTCGACGGCAAGGACGGCTTCCTGCGCACCTATGGCGAGAAGGACGCCCAGCCGCTCGAGCCGCTCATCGGCCGGCTCGGCCAGCCGTGGGAGGCCGTGAACCCGGGCATCAGCTTCAAGCGCTGGCCCTGCTGCTACTGCAACCATCGGCCGATCGGTGCGCTGCTGCAGATGATCAAGCAGCACGACATCCGCGGTGCGGACGTGCAGGCGATCGAGATCGGCTTCCCTCCCGGCTCGGACACAGCCCTCATCCATACGAATCCGCAGACCGGCCTCGAGGGAAAATTCAGCATCGAGTACGTGGCCGCCGCAACCGTGCTCGACGGCAAAGTCGGAATCGACTCCTTTACCGATGTCATGGTGAACCGTCCGGAGGCGCGCGGGCTCCTGAAGAAGGTGCGCCGCTACCGGATCGAGGACGGCAAGATGTACTCGGGAGCCGTCGGCTACAACGACGTGCTGGTGCGCACCACGCGCGGCGAGTTCAAGGCGCGCGAAGACAGGGCTCCAGGGTCGCCCGCATGGCCCGTAAGCGCTGCCGAGCGCGACGAGAAATTCCTGGACTGCGCCGGTCGCGTGCTGGGCGACGTAGGCGCGAGGCGCGTGCTCGACCTCGCGATCGGCCTGGCGTCGCTGCGCAATGTCGCCGAATTCGCGCGCGCGATGGTGCCTGCCAGGGAGCCCGCGCGCGCGCATCGCGCAAAGGCAAGCGGGGTCATGGCCAAGTAACCTCTCGGCAGGGCACCCGCGCCTCCGCCGTCAGTGCAGCGGCGGAGCGTAGGTGCCGAACATGCCGAGCAGGACGTAGTTCAGCCCAGAGAAAAAGATCGCCCCCGAGACGAGCGTCGCGATGCCCGCCAGCGCGCTGCGCCAGCGCGCGACCGCATGGAGATCACGCAGTGCGCCCCAGCAGGCGACGAACCACCCGAGAATTACGGCAATGACGCCGTAGGTCAACAGCGCGTAGGCGGTCGCGAGCCCGGGCGCCGCGGCCGCAAACGTCCGCATTCGTTCCGCGTCCGTGATGACCTGGCCCGGGTTAAGCTGCGCTGCTGTGCCGAGCGCCGGATCGTAGGCACTCAGAACCCCGAGCGCGGCGATCTCCATTATTACGAGCACGAGGTAGAGCGGGCTCACGATGTAGAGGTAGGCCGCAAAGGTCTCGGCAAACCGCGCGCGTCCGCCGACCATGCGGAACAGCAGGTGGATGATCCCCGCAAACGATACCAGCGCCAGGACTTTGAATACGGTCATGCTGGCGACGAGTGTCGCGAAATCATGCTCCTTTCCGAGCCGCGGGAGCTGCAGCAGGAAACCTATCGCCACGGACACCGTGACGAATAGCAGCGCCCGGCGCAGGTCGCTTTTCTGGCTTCCGGTCCAGCGTACGATCGCCGACTTCGGCCCCGTGACGAGACTGATGAGATCCGGAAGATAACTCGATAGCCGTCCGAGCACGCCCGCGCGGGGGCCCGTCACGCGTTCCGGGTCCTCCTCGCCCAGGTCGAGTCGCCGCAGCATCTCCCGGACGTCGGACTCCCACCGGTTGTGGCTCAGCTCGAATCCGTTGCGGTAAGCGAAGTCCTTGATGCTCTCCGGCAATTGATGCGCGGCAGGCATGCGCGCCCCCTGCACCAGTACGGGCGTGACCGCGATGTTCCGCTTGAGGGCGGTTTCGATTTCGAGCCGCACGAAGTCACGGGTGTCATCGAGGCGACGCTCTCCCGCAGCGTCCTTGGCGCCGACCCAATCCCGGCCGATCAGCGCGAGCACGAGATCGCACGATGCCAGTCGCTCCTGGAGCACCTGGCGAAAGTCTCGCCCCAGGGCGATGTTGTCGACGTCCATGAATACCGAGCTTTCGCCGAGCCTCGCTACCAGGGCGTTGAACAGTGCCCTCGCCTCGCCGGCGGTGTCCTCCCTGCGATAACTGATGAAGACCGTTGTCATGTCCTGCTCGAGCCCGCGGATTGTTACTTGCCGCAGCTGAATGTAAATCTGTCGGTGGTGGTGACAGGATCCGCTCCGCCCGTGCGGGGGTGCCGCAGCGCCGCAAACGCGTTGGTAGGTGGATTGGCCAATCGCCACTGAAAAACAGTCTGGCCAGACCAGGGCGTTCGACCCGCGTTGCCTGGTCCGCGCTTGCAGGCGCGGGTGTAGACAGGACCGTCTTCCGGCTGCGCTTGGCCCCAGCCCAGGCAATTGAAGTTGGCTTCGTCTACCGTGCCCGAACCGGGGGGAAGATTCGGCCCCGCGTACACGAGAGAGCCGGCTTCTCCGCTGGCCCACCCCCATAGGTGGAGCCGATACCGTGCGTTGCCGAGGTCATCGCACGACGCTTTCTCGATCTTTACGCCAGGCTCGGACGCTCGGGGAGCCTTGCGGTCCTCCACAGACTTGGGGGGAGCGACGACGTCCCCGCCCTTTCTCTCGACTGCGGCGCGGTCCCGCTCTGCCTGCGCTGCGGCTCTATCCCTTTCTGCCTGGGCCGCCACCGCGCGATCCCTCTCCCCCTGAACCGCCGCAGCTCGGTCCTTCTCCGCTTGAGCGCGAGCGCTTTCCGCTTCCGCCTGCTGGGCCCTGAGGCGTTCGGCCTCGGTATCGGCTTTTTGCCTCGCGGTGCGGATCTCCGAAGCGGTCCTGTCCTCGGCGACCTTCCGGTAATACAGCAATCCGCCCGCCACGATTCCGATCACCGCCACCGACGCGCCGACGATCGCAAACCACGGCTTTGTTGAAGGTTGCGGTGCGGTAGGCGTTCTTTCCTCGGGTGCATCGATCTCGCGGCCCGGGGCTCGTCTTCTGCCGAGGCCCAACCGTCTCAACATCTCCTGGACGTCGGAATCCCACCGGTTGTGGCTCAGCTCGAATCCGTTGCGGTAAGCGAAGTCCCTGATACTCTCCGGCAGCTGCTTCACGGTGGGCATTGTCGCCCCTTGAAGCAGCACCGGCGTTACCGGAATGTTCCGCTTGAGCGCCGCTTCGATCTCGAGCCGCACGAAGTCACCGGGATCATCGAGACGGCGCTGCCCCGAGGCATCCTTCGCGTTGACCCAGTTCCTGCCGATCAGCGCCAGCATGAGGTCGCACGCCGCCAGTCGTTCCTGGAGCACCTGCCGGAAGTCGCGCCCCAGGGCGATATTGTCGACGTCCATGAATACCGAGCTTTCGCCGAGCCTCGTTACGAGGGCGGCGAATAAAGCCCTGGCCTCGCCGGCGGTTTCCTCCCTGCGGTAGCTGATGAAAACCGTTGCCATGAACCACCTCCGACGCCTGGTGCCGCGTCAAATCACAGTTCACGAATCACGCATGCCCTGCCTTAAAAGGAGCGCGGAAGACCCAGCACATGCTCGCCCACGTAGGAGAGAATCAGGTTGGTGGAGATCGGCGCAATCTGGTAGAGGCGGGTCTCGCGGAACTTGCGCTCGACGTCATACTCGGCGGCAAAGCCGAAGCCCCCGTGCGTCTGCAGGCAGACGTTTCCCGCCTCCCACGACGCATTGGCGCCGAGAAACAGCGCCATGTTCGCTTCCGCCCCGCAGGGCTTGCCCGCGTCGAAGAGCGCCGCCGCCTTGTAGCGCATCAGGTCCGCCGCCTGCACGTTCACGTAAGCGCGCGCGATGGGAAACTGTATGCCCTGGTTCTGGCCGATCGGGCGGTCGAAGACGACGCGGTCCTTGGCGTAGGCCGAAGCCTTGTCGATGAACCAGTAGCCGTCGCCTATGCACTCGCCGGCGATGAGTATGCGCTCGGCGTTGAGGCCGTCCAGTATGTATTTGAGCCCTCGACCTTCCTCGCCGATCAGATTCCCGGCGGGCACTTCCAGGTCTTCGAAGAACAGCTCGTTCGTCTCCTGATTTGCCATGTTGCGGATCGGCTTGACCGTGAGGCCCTTCCCGACCGCCTGCCGCAGGTCGACGATGAAAACCGAAAGCCCTTCGGATTTTCTCTTAACCTCGGCGATCGGTGTGGTTCGCGCAAGCAGCAGCAGGAGGTCCGAATGCCGCACTCGCGAAATGAACACCTTTTGCCCGCTTACGACATAGCGATCGCCCTTCCTGACGGCGACGGTCTTCAGGCTGGTCGTGTTCGTGCCGGTAGTAGGCTCGGTGACGGCCATCGACTGCATGCGCAACTCGCCGCTCGCGATTTTCGGCAGATAGCGCCGTTTCTGATCCTCCGAGGCGTGCCGGAGCAGGCAGCCCATCACGTACATCTGGCCGTGCACGGAGCCGGCAAAGGCGCCGGAGCGGCAGATCTCTTCCAGGATGATGGACGCCTCGGTCACGCTCAAGCCGGACCCGCCGTACTCCTCGGGGATGAGCGCAGCGAGCCAGCCGGCTTCGGTAAGCGCCTTGGCGAAGGCTTCGGGATAGGCGCGTTCCTCGTCGACCTTCCGCCAATACTCGCCGTCGAACTTGCGGCACAGGTCGCGCACCGCGTCGCGCAGCTCAACGTGGGATGGGTCACCGGAAGGCGTTTTCATTGACGCGCCGTGTGAATGCTGGAAAATACGGCGGATTATACGTTGTAGCGCGGAAGCGGCGTCGCGCCGTTTCCATATTGCGTGCAACACGGAGGAAACCCGGATGTACGTCGCGGACAGCAAGCGCCTCACCCTGGTCGGGGCGCGGAAGATGATGGACCACGCCACCGAACAGGCGCGGAAGGCAGGCCACGCGATCGCCGTAGCGATCGTGGACGCGGGCGGACACCCGGTGCTGATCCAGCGCATGGACGGAGGCCGCTTCCATACCGTGCACTCTTCAACCACGAAAGCGGCCTGTGCCGCCTCCAATATGAGGCCCACGACGATGAAAGGCGCGGCCGGCCAGTCGCTCGATGCTACGCACGCGCTGGGGCTCGCGCTCGCCGCGGGCGCCGAGCGCTGGACCGCAATGGAGGGCGGCTATCCGATCATATTCGACGGTGTGTGCGTCGGCGGGATCGGCGTTTCCGGCGCGACCTGGGAGATCGACGACCAGCTCGCGCGGGAGGCGGTTGAATCTATTGGCGCGAGCTATCGTATCGACGCCAAATAATGATGAGATGATGGTGACGGGATACAAATGACGGGTTTGCTAGAGACCAGGTTTACGTCACCCGCAAATCGTCACCCTTATTCGTCACCTTTATTCGTCACCTTTTCGATCTTCCTGGCAGACCGCAATGTCCAGTGATCCGGTAAGAGTCGCGTGCATAGGCATGGGCTGGTGGTCGGATGTGCTCGCCGACGCGATCCAGCGCTCCGGCAGATTGACGATCGCGGCATGCTATTCGCGCTCCTCCGACAAGCGCCAGGCATTCGCGCAGAAATACGGCTGCCAGGTCGCGGCGAGCTATGGGGCGGTCCTCGAAGACGAGAGGATAGAGGCTGTCATCAATACGACCCCCAACAACGTGCACCTCGAAACGACCAGGCGCGCCGCCGAAGCGGGCAAGCACGTATTTCTCGACAAGCCTATCGCCAATACTATCGCCGACGCGCGCGCCATTACCGCGGCATGCCGCAAGGCAGGCGTGGTGCTGGCGCTGGGCTACCAGCGGCGCAAGGAAAGTCATTTCCGGTGGGTGCGCAGGCAGGTCGAGGACGGCGCCTTCGGCAAGCTCGTCAATGCCGAGGCCAACATCAGCCGCGACCGTCTGGGGAAGATCGATCTCGACTCGTGGCGCTACACGAGCGAAGGCATGCCCGGCGGCGTGATGCTGCAAATCGGCATCCACTACACCGACGTGCTCGAGTATCTCGTCGGGCCGGTCAGGGCGGTGAGCGGCAGCCTCGCGCAGCTCGTATTGCCGGGCGACAACCCGGACGTCGCTAGCATGGTGCTGGAGCATGAAAACGGCGCACGCTCGACGCTCAATGCGAGCTACGCTTCCGCCTCCGAGTACTACCTGATGAACATCTACGGCAAGGAAGCGAGCGCGTATTACGACCTGCACCAGGGCTTGCGCTTTCTCAAGCGGGGGAGCGAACGATCCGAACCGGTGCCCTGTCCGAAGAATGATCCCATCGTGGAGGAGCTCGAGGAGTTCGCGGCGGCAGTCCGCGGCAATGGGCAGCCCGAGATGGACGGCGAGCGCTCCACCGCGTCGCTGGCAGTCCTGTTGGCCGGCATCAAGTCCGCCCAGGAGGGGCGGCGCGTCGAAGTTGCGGAAATCCTGAAGTAGGAATCAGCCGGAGACATGAAGGATTCGATTCAGATGTGAATCCACGCACGAGGAGACGGTCGTGAATGAACGGCGCAATTGCTTCGAGATCCTGATTGGTTTCATCCTCGCTGCATCCGTAGTGCCCGTAGTCGCGCAGGATGTCCCTTTCCCGAAGCGAAGCAACCTCGAAATCACGGTCTTGTTTCCGGCCGGTACTTCGGCCGACGTGACGGCACGCGTGCTCGCGCAGGGCATGACGAAACAGCTCGGCGTCAATGTGCTGGTGGCCAACCGGCCCGGAGCCGGGGGCGCGATCGGCTACAAGTACGTCGCCAGCCAGAAGCCCGACGGCTACACGTTGGTGTGGAATTCGAACTCGATCTCCACGACCTACCATTCGGGTCAGCTCCCGTTCGACTACAAGGCTTTCGATCCGGTGGCCCGCGTGCTGCTGGAGTCGGTGGTGGTGGCGGTCCGCAGCGAAGCAAAATGGAAGACGCTGAAGGAGCTGATCGCGGACGCCAAAGCCCGCCCCGACGCCATCACGGTCGCGAACTCCGGTGTGGGGAGCCATACCCACATCTCCTCGGTCGCGCTGTTCAAGACCGCTGCCGTGCAGGTCACCGACGTTCCGTACGCTGCCGCGCAAATCGTGCCCAACCTGATGGGGGGCCACGTCGATGCCGCAGTTCAATTTCCCGGAGCGCTGGCCGCGAACGTCCAGGGAGGCAGGCTGCGCCTGTTGGCGGTGCTGGCGACGCAGCGCGATCCGACGTTCCCCGACGTGCCGACGGCGCGCGAATTGGGCGTGGACGTCGCACTTGACGCGTGGCGGGGAATTGCGGTGCCGAAAGGCACACCGCAACCGGTTATCGCGGCGCTCGAGAGAGCGATACGCGAGACCGTGGAGAGCCCCGAATTCGCCGCAAGCAGCGAGAAACTCTACGTACGGCCGGGATTTCTTCCGGCCGGTGAATTCGGCAAGGTGATCGCCGCCGAAGACGCCTATCTCGCGCGCATCATGGAGCAGGTCGGACTCAAGCAGCCGGCAGGTACCAAACAGTGAGCGGTAGGCGGTGAGCAGTGAGCAGCAGTGCTGGCAGGGCTTCTCGATGACGACCATCAAGGCGTCCGGCGCCCGCTTGGAATAGTGAGATACTTGGGGATTCGGTGCGAAAGTCTCCGCTGTTTATGCTCACTTCGTGGACTCGTCCCCTGCACGAATAACCCCACCAACTGGAGAATCGTTCTTGAAGCAGGACAAAACGCCGGTTAACTGGTCGCAGGATACGTACCGGGTTCTCAAGCAGGCGGGCGTCAAGCAGGTCGCCTATGTCCCCGACGCCGGCCACAGTGAGCTCATCCGGACCTTCCACGCCGACCGCGAGGCGAAGACGGTGGTGCTCACGACGGAGGAGGAAGGGGTCGCAATGCTCGGCGGCGCCTGGCTCGGCGGCGAGCGCGGCGTGCTCCTCATGCAGTCCTCGGGCGTCGGCAACTGCATCAACATCCTCGGCACGATCGCCGAATGCCGCTTTCCGCTGCTCGCCCTCGTCACCATGCGTGGCCAGTGGGGCGAATTCAACCCGTGGCAGGTGCCCATGTCACAGGCGACCGCACCGTCGCTCGCCGCGATCGGCGTCATCGTGTATCCGGTGGACGATCCCGCCAGGGTCGCCGAGACAGTCGAGGCGGCGGCGCAGCTGGTTTTCAACGCCGAGCGCGCCGCTGCCGTGCTGATCTCGCAGCGGATCATCGGCGCCAAGAGTTTCAAGAAATGACGTCGTGCGCGATGATCATGCGTCATGCCGGTTTTGCAGAAACGAGGCAGTGGGCAGGGCAGGCAACGGTAAATGGGTTAATGGGTAAAGGGTAAGGGGTAAAGGGTCATGGCCAAGCACAGAAGGCCGACGCTCGACCGGCGCAAGGTGGTGGCCGCTATCCTCGCGCAGCGCGGCAACGCCTTGGTGGTAACGGGACTCGGCGCGCCGACCTGGGATACGGCGGCCGCGGGCGATCACGAGCTCGATTTCACGACCTGGGGCGGGATGGGCGGCACGGCAATGATCGGTCTGGGCCTGGCGCTCGCGCAGCCGAAACGACGCGTGCTGGTCGTGACCGGCGACGGCGACATGCTGATGGGGCTGGGCTCGCTCGCAACGATTGCGGTGCAGAAGCCGCGCAATCTTGCGGTCATCGTGCTCGACAACGAGGCCTACGGCGAGACCGGCATGCAGGCGACCCACACACGCCACGGCGTCGACCTGCCGGGAATGGCGCGCGCGGCGGGCTTCGCCAGCGCTGGCACCATCTACAACGCCGCGCAGCTCAAGGCCTGGATCCCCCGCGTCTACCGCCAGCCCGGCCCGGTCTTCGCCTCGATCAAGGTCTCGTCCGAGCGCATGCCGATGGTGATGACGCGCCTGAAGGACGGCGTCGCGATCAAGAACCGCTTCCGCGAGGCCTTGCTGGGCAGCAAAGCTTATGAATAGAGCGTGACGACTGACGACTGACGGCTGACGACTGACGGCTGACGGCTGACGAAGGCATAGGCATACCCATCAGTCATCAGAGGTCAGTCGTCACTCAATTGACAGGAGGACGCGATGGATACTCCGACCGGCACACTGACCAAGTACAAGATGTTCATCGGCGGCGAATGGACCGAGTCCGCTTCCGGCGAATATTTCCCGAGCGACAACCCCTTTACCGGCAAGCCCTGGGCGCTGATCCCCAAGGGCAACGCGCAGGACGCCGACCGGGCGGCGCGCGCGGCGCACAAGGCGTTTACCACCGGCGAGTGGCCCAAGCTCAATGCGACGAAGCGCGGCGCGTTGCTGAGAAAGCTTGCCGATCTCATCGGCGACAAGGCGAAGGCGCTCGCCGAGACCGAGGTGCGCGACAACGGCAAGCTCTACGCTGAGATGAGTGTGCAGACCGCGTACATGGCGCAGTGGTACTACTACTACGCCGGGCTAGCGGACAAGATCGAGGGCGCGGTGATTCCCACCGACAAGCCCGACATGCTGAACTACACGCGCCACGAGCCGCTTGGCGTGGTTGCGGCCATCACGCCGTGGAACTCTCCCCTGCTCCTCACCGCCTGGAAGCTCGCGCCCGCCCTCGCCGCGGGCAACACGGTCGTGCTGAAACCGTCGGAATTCACCTCGGCCTCGGTGCTGGAATTCATGAAGCTCATCGAGCAGGCGGGCTTTCCCCCCGGCGTCGTCAACGTCGTAACCGGCTTCGGCGCGGACGTCGGCATGCCTCTCGTCGAGCACCCGCTGGTCGCCAAGGTTGCGTTCACCGGCTCGGATCGCACCGGCACGCTCATCTACCAGACCGCGGCCAAGGGCCTGAAGCGCGTCACCATGGAGCTCGGCGGCAAATCGCCCAATATCGTGTTCGACGATGCGCATATCGAGAACGCGATCAAAGGCGTCATCTCCGGCATCTTCGCAGCCACCGGCCAGACCTGCATCGCCGGCTCGCGCCTGCTGGTGCAGCAAAACATCCACGATCAATTTGTCGAGAAGCTCGTCGCGTTCGCTAAAACCGCGAAGATGGGCAACCCGATGAGCATGGACACCCAGGTCGGGCCGGTCACCAACCCGCCGCAGTTCAAGAAGATTCTCGATTACATCGATATCGCAAAAGGCGAAGGCGCGAAGCCCGTGCTCGGCGGCGGAAAGGCGAGCCGCCCGGAATGCGGCGACGGCTGGTTCGTGGAGCCCACGATCTTCACCGGTGTGAAGAACTCGATGCGCATCGCACAGGAGGAAGTGTTCGGCCCGGTGCTCTCCGTGATCCCGTTCAAGGACGAGGATGAGGCAGTCGCGGTCGGCAACGACGTCGTCTACGGGCTCGCGGCCGGCGTCTGGACCCAGAGCATGCGCCGCGCCCTCACGATGTCCGAGCGCCTGCAGGCCGGCACGGTGTGGGTCAACACCTACCGCGCTGTGTCGTATCTCTCCCCGTTCGGCGGCTATAAGAGGAGCGGTCTCGGGCGCGAGAGCGGTCAGGAGATGATCGGCGAGTACATGCAGACGAAGAGCGTTTGGATCTCGACCGCGACCGAGGTGCCCAACCCCTTCATCCTGCGATAAGCGCCTGATTGAGAGTGCTCGTTCATGTTCCTTGACGGTCGGCCTCTGCGCCAAGGCAGGCATTCCGGTTGGCTTGCGGCTGGCAGCATAATGATCGCTCGTCCGGCCGCTCGCATCGGTTTCCTGCAATTCTCTGTCGCTATTTGCTTCGGAATCGCCATGCTGAGCGCGAACGCTCATGCGACGGTTTTCATCCCGCCCTCTGGATGCACGATACTCACCTTCACGAAGGGCTCAGCCAACCTTACCAATGAGCATCGAGTACAGCTGGCAAGGTTGTGGTCGCATTTTGAATCACTCGAGGGTAGTGTCGTGTGGATACACGCCTGGGGCGACAAACTCAGGAGTTTTCCGAAAGACTTCGGAAAGCAGGACGCGCTTGCCGGCCGCCGCGCGGAAGTATTGAGGGATTTCTTTCTTGCCCGAGGAATGAAGGTCGCGTCTTATGCTGGAGAATGGGCCCGATTCACTCCCGTGTCCGGGGCGTCTGGGCGTGAAGAGGGAGGCATTGACTCGATCAATCGGAGCTTTAAATCTACGGCTGGAATTGCAGTTGTCAATTATGTGGGCACCTGCCGGTCCGGGTACCAGGGTATCTGTAATCAAATCCCGAAGACGTGCGAAATTCAGGTAAACAGGTGATCGCTCGATGAAACAGGAAATCCTCCCTTCCCGTGCCCGCTCTCAGGAGCTGATCGAGTTCCTCAGTGGACTCTCCGTCGAAACGCTGCCCGCGCGCGTCGTGCAGCAAACGAAGTGGGCGCTGCTCGATACGCTTGGCTGCGCGATCTTTGGCAGCCGCCAGCCTTGGGCGCGCATCCTGGCCGAGGAGATGCTGGCGGAAGGCTCGCGCGGCAACAGCACCATCATCGGGGAGAATCAGGCCGTCGCTGCACCTGCGGCGGCGCTCGTCAACGGCACGGCGGCGCACGGCTTCGAGCTCGACGACCACCTCGACGCCGCGATCGTCCATCCCGGCGCGATCGTCGTGTCCGCGGCGCTCGCGGCTGGTGAAGCGGCCGATGCGCCGGGCGCGCGAATCCTCGCCGGCATCCTCGCCGGTTACGAGACACTGAACCGCGTCGGTCTCGCGATGGGGCTGGAAGCGTCGCACCGCGGCTTCCACAAGACGGCCGTCGTCGGTCCGATCGGCGCCGCGGTCGCAGCCGGCGTGATCATGCGATTGACGCCCGGGCAGCTCATCACGGCAATAGGCCTTGCCTGCTCCGCCGCTTCGGGCATCAAGAGCTTCGCCGCCGGCACTGGCGGAGGCATGATGAAGCGCATGCACTGCGGGCGCGCCGCGGAATCCGGCGTGCGCATGGCGCAACTCGCAGCGCGCGGCTTCACGGCGCCGCCCTCCGCGCTCGATGGACGCTACGGCTTGCTGGAAGTCTTCGGCGGACAAGGAGCGAGCCCCGAATCGCTCACGGCCGGACTCGGCACCGACTGGGCGCTGGACAGCGTATACGTGAAGATGTATCCATGCTGCGCCTGGATACAGGCGGCGGTGCAGCAGATCGTCGCCTTGCGCGGGCCACGACCGCTCGTTCCGAGCGACATCAAATGCGTGCGCATAGGGGTGTGCAACTACGCGGCGAAGAACAACGGCCAGGTCGAGCCACCCGATACGATGGGCGCGCAATACAGCATCCCGTACTGCACCGCGGCGGCGCTAATGGCCGATCCGGCCGATCCGGCCATCTACCAGGGAACGGCGCTCCATGATCCTGCGCGGCGCGAGCTGGCGCGCAGGGTCGAGGTCCACGTCGACCCGGAGATGGAAGCTGCATTTCCCAGGCACTATGCGGCGCGCGTCGAGCTGGAGGTCAACGGCGGCGCGCTCATAGAGAGCGTCGTCATGAACCCGCACGGCATGCCTGGCGACCCGTGCACTGAAGCCGAGCGGCGCGAGAAATTTTCCCGCCTGGCAGCAGTCCTGAAGCCCGCAACGAGAGCTGCGATAGAATCCGCGGTCCTGGGCTGCGAGCGCCTCCGCTCCGCTCGCGAGCTGCTGGCACCCTTAAGAAACCAGTGATACGTCGAAGGAAACGGAAATGAGCACGCTACGCGACAATTGCAGGACCGAAGTCGAGCTCGCGCCGGGCAAGAAGGGATACATCTATTCCCTGCCCGCCCTGGAAAAGCTGAGCGGCGCGCGCGTGTCGCGGCTGCCGATATCGATCCGCATCGTCCTGGAGTCGATACTCAGGAATTGCGACGGCAAGATGGTCCTCGAGGAAAACGTCCTCGACCTCGCGCGCTGGCAGCCCAATGCCCCGCGCACGACCGAGATTCCCTACGTCGTCGGCCGCGTCGTCTTGAACTGCGTTGCCGGCATACCCCTGCTCGGCGATCTGACCGCCATGCGGGGCGCAATCGCTCGCCAGGGCCGTCCAGCCGGGATGGTCGAGCCCAGGGTGCCGGTCGACATGACGCTCGATCACGCGCTCACGGTGGACTATCACGGCACACACGACGCGCTGAACAAGAACATGCAGCTCGAAGCCGAGCGCAACCGCGAGCGCTTCACCTTCGTGAAGTGGGCGATGCAGGCCTACAAGGGCATACGGCTCCTGCCGCCCGGCTTCGGCATCCTGCACCAGGTCAACCTCGAGTTCTTCGCGCCGGGCCTGCTGTCCAGGAGCGGCGATTATTTTCCCGACACGCTGGTCGGCACCGACTCGCACACCGGGATGATCGCGGGGCTGGGCACAGTCGGGTGGGGCGTTGGCGGCATCGAAGCACAGGCAGCAGTGCTCGGGCAGCCGGTCTACATGCTCACCCCGGACGTCGTCGGCGTTCGCGTCAGCGGCAGCCTGGGAGCGGGCATCACTTCGACCGACGTCGTGCTGCACGTGACGGAAATGCTGCGCCAGGCGAAGGTGGTCGGGAAGTTCGTGGAGTTTTTCGGCGAGGACGTCGCCAATCTCACCGTCCCCGACCGCGCAACGATCTCCAACATGGCGCCGGAGTACGGCGCCACGGTCGGCTTCTTCCCCGTCGATGCGCAGACGCTGCGCTACCTGCGCCAGACCGGCCGCACGGAAGAACAGGTCGCAGTCACCGAAAGGTATTACCGGACGCAAGGCTGCTTCGGTCCGGTCCTGCCGGGCACGATCGACTACAGCCAGGTGCTCACGCTCGACCTCTCGACTATCACGCCCAATCTGGCCGGTCCGAAACGCCCGCAGGATCGCATACCGCTCGCCAGCTTGAAGCCCGCGTTCGAGGAGGTGCTGAAAAAGCCCGCGACCGAAGGCGGCTACGGGAAGGCGGAAGGAGGAAGACGGAAGGCGGAAGGCGAGAAAGGCAGGGCGCAAAGCGGGGACGTCGTAATCGCCGCGATCACTTCCTGCACCAACACCTCCAACCCGGGCGTCATGCTCGCGGCGGGTCTCGTCGCGAAGAAGGCAGTGGAGCGCGGAGTGAAGGCGAAGCCGTGGGTCAAGATGTCGCTCGCGCCCGGCTCGCGCGTGGTGAGCGAGTATCTCAATACGACCGGCCTGCAGCGCTATCTCGACGAGGTGGGCTTCATGCTGGCGGGATACAGCTGCACGACCTGCTTCGGCGCGTCGGGGCCGATCGATGCCGGGCTCGAGAAATCGATCAACGACAACGACGTCGTCGCCTGCGCGGTGCTGTCCGGCAACCGCAACTTCGAGGCGCGTATCCACCCTTCCGTGCGTGCGGCGTTCCTTGCGAGCCCGCCACTCGTCGTCGCGTTCGCCCTCGCGGGCCGCGTGGACATCGACATGGAGCGCGAGCCGCTGGGACAGGACAAGGCGGGCAAGCCCGTGTACCTGAAGGACGTCTGGCCCACGCAGGAGGAACTCGCTGCCGTACTGAGCTCCGCTTCCGATCCGGGCCAGTACCGCTCCGTGTACGGAATGGATCACGCCGTCGCGAATCCGTTCTGGGGCGCGATCCCCCAGCAGAAGGGCGAGAGCTATCCCTGGAGCGCGGACTCGACTTACATCAAGGAGCCGCCGTTCCTGGAGAGAGGTTTCACCGAGTCGAGCCTCCGCGAGTTCAAGGGCGCGCGCCCGCTAGCGATCCTCGGCAACTCCATTACGACCGACCACATCAGCCCCATCGGCAGCATCAAGGCCTCGTCGCCCGCCGGGATGTATCTCCAGAGCCTCGGCGTCATTCCGGAGAACTTCAACAACTACGGCTCCCGGCGCATGAACCACGAGGTGATGGTGCGGGGAACGTTCGCGAACGTGCGCTTGCGCAATGTCATGGTGCCCGGCGTCGAGGGCGGAGTCACTGTCCATCAACCGAGCGGCGAGCAGACGAGCATCTACGAGGCCGCGATGCGCTACGCCAGGGAGAAGGTGCCGCTCTTCGTGATCGCCGGAGAGGAATATGGCACCGGCAGCGCGCGGGACTGGGCCGCGAAGGGAACGCGGCTACTCGGCGTGCGCGCGGTCATCGCCGGGAGCTTCGAGCGCATCCACAGGAGCAACCTGGTGGGTATGGGCGTGCTGCCGTGCCAGTTGGCGGCCGGCGTGACCGCCGCGACGCTCAAGCTCGACGGGCGCGAGACGTTCGACCTCATCGGCCTCGATCACAACGCGAAGCCGCGCCAGTCCGTGGCGCTCGTGATCCACCGGCCGGACGGCACCACGGAACATGTCGCCCTGACGCTGCGGCTGGACACTCCTGCGGAAATCACCTACGTCCGGCACGGCGGCATCATGCCCTACATGCTCGGAGAGCTCGTCGCATAGTAGACATCGCGCGCCGCGGCCGCGCAGCCTGTCCCAGAGACGCGCTCGCCGCGACCTAGCTAGGGAGATAACGTAAAGTGGGCGGCATGAGCAAAGTCGTGGCCGGCGCCGTTTGGGCTGTCGTCGCTGGCGCCGCCCTCGGCTGCTCCGCGCATGCCGCCACGCAAACCGGCGACTCGGCATCCCCCGCGTGGCCCGCGCGCCCGGTCCGGTTGATCGTGCCCTTCCCGCCCGGCGGCGCGACCGACGTCAATGCGCGGGCGATCGCCAAGGAGGTAGAGCGCGTGCTCGGCCAGCCGCTGGTGATCGACAATCGCGCGGGCGCGAATTCCATCATCGGCTGCGAGCTCCTCGCGAAGGCGGCGCCCGACGGCTACACGCTCATGCACATTTCCATCGCCTTCGCGATCAACCCGAGCGCCTACAAGAAGCTGCCCTACGACACCGGCAGGGATTTCACGGCGATCACCAATCCTACAGTCGGACAGGGCTCCCTGCTCGGCGTGAACGCGTCGCTCCCGGCGAAATCGGTCGTGGAGTTGATCGCGCTGGCGAAAAGGCAGCAGCTTTCGTTCGGTTCGCCCGGCGTCGGCAACGTGCTGCACCTGATCGCCGCGGCGTTCAATGCGCGCGCCGGCATCAGCATGCTCCACGTGCCCTACAAGGGAGCGGCGCCCGCCCTGACCGCGCTGCTGGCCGGCGAAATCCAGGTGATGGTCGTGCCTCCCGTCGTCGCCGGTCCGTATCTCAAGGCCGGGCGGTTGCGCGCCCTGGGTTACAGCGGCGCGAAGCGGCTCGCGGCGCTGCCGGACATACCGACCATCGCCGAAGCCGGACTGCCCGGTTTCAGCATCGATACGGGATGGCACGGCTGGTTCGGCCCGGCGCAGATGCCCTCCACGATCGTCGCACAGGTCCACGCCGCAATCGTCCGGGCGCTGCAGGTGCCGGCGCTATGGGAGTTTCTCCTGTCCGGTGGTTACGAGCCGACGGCGGATCCTCCTGCGAAGTTCCAGAAGGATTTTCAGAACGACATCAAGCGCTGGGGAGAGCTCGTGCGCTTGGCGAAGATCGAACCGATCTGATCTCATGTGCTCCCGGAACCACGGCACGTGCCTTGCTCTCCCATTCGCCGCCACACGCGTGCTGCCTAGCCGAGAAGGATGAGACTGACGGGAGACTGCAACGTCAGGCGTCGCCTTCGACGTAGTGAACGTCGGCAATCCAGCTGCGCTTCCTTCGCGCGAGGCGCGAATCCTCTCCCTCGCCGTCGAAACTGACGGGAGTACGACGCAGCAAAGACGGATCGATGCCTTCGAACGTGTTGACGTTGACGACCGCGTAGAGATGATCGTCGATCCGGCTGGTGACGACGGGCACTATCCCGCATCGGGTGCAGATGTGGAACTCCGCCGTTCGGGTGCCGAATGCGTACTTCGATACGAGCGAGCGATCCTTGACCGCGACTTCGAGAGCGCCGGCTGGATTCGACGTCCAAACGCCGCCGTGTTTGGTGCAGAACGAGCAGTCGCAGGCGCGAACGCGAATTTCTGCAGGGGTGGGTTCCCAGGTGAGGGAGAAGGAAACGTTGCCGCAGTGGCACTTACCGTAGATCAGCATAGGTGCGGTCTCTCGCAGGACGATCGGCGTGCTCCACGAAGGGATGCGCTCGGACCGTATTATGGCTCCGCATTGGCGGCGCCGCGCAACGCGGCGCGTGCGGCGCTGCGCCCGGCCAGGCGTCCGAAGATCGCGCCGCTCGTGAGACCCGTCGCACCGGGATAGTTGAAGTAGAAGAGGGCCCCTACCATCTCCCCTGCCGCATAGAGCCCGACGATGGGCTGATGATTGGTATCGACGACCTGTCCTTCGGTGGTGATGCGGAGCCCTCCGAAGGTGAAAGTCACGCCGCACGTGACGCCGTAGGCCTCGAACGGCGGCTGTTCCAGCGGATTCGCCCAGTTCGACTTGGGAATCGCGAGCCCCGTCGCGGACCGCCCGTCCTTCACGTTCGGATTGAACGGCACGTCGCGCTTGACCGCGGCGTTGAAGTCCCGGATCGTCCTGAGGAGCTCAACCCTGTTCACATCCTCCAGCTTGTCCGCGAGCTCCTCGATCGTGGTCGCGGTGACCTTGGTCACGTGCCTGCCGCGATACTCGGGCCGCAGCAGGTGCAGCACCTGCGAGTCGTAGATCTGCCACGCAAACTGCCCCGGCTGCTCGAGGATGATGTGCCCGTACTTGGCGTACGTGTAGTTGCGGATGTCCGCGCCCTCGTCGAGAAAGCGCTTTCCTTCGCTGTTGACCATGATCGAGAACGGATAGCTGTCCCGCTCGTAGTCGTCGGTGAGCGCGTAGTCGCCGAAATCGGCGGCATAGCGTTCCCATCCCACCGCGTGGCAGCCCGACCAGTGGCCGGCCGGCTGCGCCCCGATGCGCAGCGCCATCGCCAGCCCGTCGCCCGTGTTGTACTTGGTGCCGCGCACTTTCGCGAGATCCCAGCCTTTACCCAGGTGACGGCTGCGCCACGCCGCGTTCGCTTCGAACCCTCCGCAGGCGAGAATCACGCATTTCGCGGTGAACGAGCGGGTCACGCCGTCGAGCTTGACCAGGACGCCGCTCACGCCCGCATCCGAGTACGCGAGGTCACGCGCCCAGGCGTTGTAGAGCACCTTCACTCCCGCGCCTTTGGCGGCCCTATACAAGCCGTCGACCAATCCTCGCCCTCCTCCCACCGCCGCGAGGGTTGCCCCGCCCCAGAACGTGAATTTGCCGTCGATCTTGAACGACTGCCGGCCGAACTGGGGCAGGAAGCGGATGCCCTTCTCCCTCATCCAGTGCATGATGGCGTTGCTGTTCCGCACCACGATTTCGCACAGATCCGGATCGGTCCGGTTCTGGGTGATGCGCGCCATGTCGTCGAAGAACTTCTCCTCGGTGTAGGTGCCGAAGTCGCTCTTCATCTCCTCGTCGGTAAGATCGGGTGACAGCGCCTTGATGTCGTCGGCGCCGTTGTAGACGAAGCGCATCAAGCCTTCCGTAAACGAGCTGTTCCCGCCCCGCTCATCTTCCGGGGCACGCTCCAGCAGCAGCACCTGCGCGCCCTCTTCGCGTGCGGAAAGCGCAGCGCACAGCGCCGCGTTGCCGCCGCCAACGATAATCACGTCGTAGTTCTCTTGCGCGCTCACAATCCCCCTGTCAGAAAAACACTGGCCACGGAATCACACGGAAACACACGGACAGGACCAAAGCACCAAGCACTTTCATTTGGAGTGACCCCAAGATACCCTCCCTCTCCCCCAATCCGGGGCGTGGGTTCCTTGGAAGCATCCCGACGGTTCTTGACAAACTTCCGTGCCCTTTTCCGTGCCTGATCAGGATCTGGCTGCCGCCGCGAGCACCAGGTCGGCGCCCCTTTCGGCGGTCGCGATGGTCGGTATGTTGGTGTTCGAGGACGGTATGGTCGGAAAGATCGACGAATCCACGACGCGCAGGTTGCCGATACCGCACACCTTGAGCGTGGGGTCTACTACAGCCGCCGGATCGGTGCCCATCTTGCACGTGCCGACCATGTGCCAGCAGGTCTGTACCGTCTCGCGCATGTAATCGAGCAGGGCCGTATCGTCCCGCACTTCCGGCCCGGGGCGCGTCTCGCGCACGATCAGCGGCCGCAGGGCCGGCTGCTGCGCGATCCGGCGCGCGACCCGCACTCCGTCGAGAAACAGCTTGGCGTCGGTCTCGTGCGAAAGATAGCGCGGGTCCATGCTCGCCTGCTCGAGCGGGTCGTTGGACCGGACGTGCAGCGTCCCGACCGAGCGCGGCTGCAGGATCTTCATGTTGAAGGTGAACCCCGGATGCGGGTCGAGCCCGTGGGCGGGCGTGCGGGCATAGCGATCCTTGGCGGAGAGCGGCTGCAGGAGCATCGCCAGGTCCGGCTGCTGCGCGCCGGGCTCACAGCGGTAGCAGACCTGCGCCGTCGCCGAGCAGATCGTCAACAGTCCTTCGCTCCTGAACATCCAGCGCAGCCCTTCCTTCAGCTTGAGCCAGGGATTGCGCAGGACGTCGTTGATCGTGATCGGCTGCGCGCACTCGAACGTGAGGCGCACGCTCGGATGGTCGCGCAGGTTTTCCCCCACTCCCGGCAAGTCGTGCACGACGCCGATACCGTGCCTCGCCAGGATGTCGCCGTTGCCGATGCCGGAGAGCTCGAGCAGCCGGGGCGAAACGAGCGGCCCGGCCGACAGCACGACCTCGCGGCGCGCGCGCGCCGTGCAGTTCGTCTCGCCGTTGCGAAACTCGACGCCGGTCGCGCGCTTGCCTTCCATTGTGACGCGCGTCGCGGGCGCGTTGGTCAGCACGGTCAGGTTGGGGCGACCGCGTGCGGGCTTGAGGTATTCGGCCGCCGAGCTGCTGCGCCAGCCCTCGCGCGTCGAGTACTGCAGGTAGTACGCGCCTTCGTAGCTGCCGTCGTTGTAGTCCGCGAGCTGCCTGAAACCGGCCTCGCCGCACGCCGCCACGAACGCGTCGGAAAGCGGATCGAACCGGTCGAGGCTGGTGCAATGTATCGGCCCGCCCCTTCCGCGCACCGACGGATCACCCTGCGGACAGTCTTCGAGCCGCTTGAAATACGGCATGAGATCGGCATACCCCCAGCCCGCGCATCCCTGATCGCGCCAGCGGTCGTACTCCATCGGGTCGCCGCGCACAAACAGATTGCCGTTGATCGATCCGGAACCGCCGATGACGCGCCCGCGCACCCAGCGCTGCGGCTGGTTGTTGAGATGGGATTGAGGCTCGGTCCGGTACTGCCAGGTGTAGCGCTCGTCGTTCAGAACCTTAGCCACCATGAGCGGGATCTTGAGGTTGATGCTGTCGGCGGGGCCTCCGGCTTCGATCAGCAACACCGTGTAACGCCCGCTCTCGCTCAGCCGGTTGGCCAGCACGCAGCCGGCCGATCCCGCGCCGACCACGACGTAGTCGAACTCGGCGTTCTCTGGAAGCGAAGATGCAGGCATGAATCCCCCTGGGCGTCCTGAACGCTTACTGCGGCAGTCCGAAAGAGGAATGGTATGCGAAATACGGCCCGCTGCTCACGCGCCAAAGCTACGAGCACGAGACCAACATGTGAGCCACAAGACGGCGCGTCGCGAGGCCAATGCACCGCGCAGAGGGAATCCGGCATGAATCCGGTCCGCCAGGACGCCGGGGTATACAATGACCGGGCATGCCAGCTGAGATCTACGCCCCGCTTTTGGGTCTTCCCTGGTGAAGGAATGACGATGATGACCACCTCGCTGGCGCAGCCGAGCGGGCAGCGCGGACAATTCCGGGTTGTTCCGTGTGAGGCCTCGCTCGGCGCTGAAATCCATGGCATCGACTTGAGGGCGGTCGACGGGCCGACCTTCGCGGCCACATACGAGACATGGCTCGATCACGTACTCCTGGTTTTCCGCGGCCAAACGCTGGGCGCGGATGATCTCGTCAACCTCGTGCGCCGTTTCGGCACGCCCGTATCCTCGTCCAACCTGCATCAGCGCAATCTGGATGAGCGGGCGGCGAACAAGCTCTACAACCTCCCGCCCGAGGTCACGGCGGTGTCCAACGTGCGGGAAGGCGGCAAGGCTATCGGCATACTGGGTGACGGCGAGGTCGTCTGGCATTCGGATTTTTCCTTCAAGGAGAGGCCCACCGCGGCGCGCATGCTCGTCGCCATGGAAGTCCCTCCATCGGAGCTCGGCGGCAACACCTATTTCCTGAATTGCTACGCGGCATATGACGCGCTTTCGGACGAGATGAAAGCGCGCGTATCGGGAAAGACCGTGAAGCAGGCCAACATCATAGATACGGCGATGAAGCTCAGGCCCGGCGCCTCGCTCGAAGACGACATACGAACGACGCCGGGTCCCAGCCATCCCATCATCTCCACGCATCCTGAAACCGGATGCAACACGATTTTCCTCGGCAGAAGGCACGGCGCCTACGTGAGCGGCTGCTCCCTGAAGGAATCCGAGGCGCTGCTGAACGAATTGTGGGCGCACTGCACGCAATCGCGCTTCTGGTATGAGCACCGGTGGTCTCCGGGCGACGTCGTGGTGTGGGACAATCGCGCCACCTTGCACCGCCGGGAACCGTTCGATTCCAAGAGCCGGCGCATCCTGTACGCGGCGCAGGTCGAGGGACACCGGCCGTACGAAGCGCCGGACGCATTAAACCGGCGGGCACACCCGAGGTCGAAGCTGGGCAAGTGACGGCCTCGCAGGACTCGCTCGACGATGAATCCGGACAAGAATCGGCAATGGCGGCTGGCCTCATACCCGGAGGGCATGCCCAGGGAAAGCGACTGGGTACTCTCCGAAGGCGCCGTCCCCGAGCCCGGCGCCGATGAAATGCTCCTGCGCGCGATCTACCTCGACGTCGCGCCTTACATGCGAGGCCGGATCAGTCCGCAGAAGAACTACTCGGCCGGCGTCAAGCCGGGCGAGGTGATGCTCGGCGGGGGCGTCGGCGAGGTGCTGGAATCCAACAGCAATGAGTACCGGCCGGGCGATATCGTGGTGTCGGATTTCTCGTTCGGCTGGCAGGACTACGCAGTGCTGCGCCCCGCCGTCGTTCGGCGCATAGACACCGCGCTCGCGCCGCTGCCATGCTGGCTGGACGCGCTCGGCTTGAACGGCGTCACCGCCTATTTCGCGCTGCTGGAGGCAGGCAGCATGAAGGCCGGCGACACCGTCGTCGTATCGGCGGCCGCCGGCTCGGTCGGGCAGATCGCCGGGCAGATCGCAAAGCTCGCGGGCTGCCGCGCGATCGCGATCACGAGCTCCCCGGCGAAGCTCGCCTGGTGCCGCGAGCTGGGGTACGACGACGGGATCGACTACAAGGCCGAGTCCGACCTCGCGGCGGCCCTCGCGCGGGTGTGTCCGAAGGGAGTGGATCTGTACATGGACAACACCGCGGGTCCCATACTCGATGCCGTGATGCAGAATCTCGCGACCCACGCGCGGATCGTCATGGTAGGCAGCATCAGCCTCGCCGGGAAGTTCGGGCAGCCCGACATCGGCCCGCGGTTCCCGCGCAACGTGCTGATCGCGCGCGCCCGCATCCAGGGCTTTCTGGTCTCGGACTATCAGTCGCGCTACGACGAAGCGAGGCGGCGCATCGGCGATTGGTACCGGGCAGGAAAGTTGAGAGGAAAATTCGATTTCGCGGACGGGCTCGAAAACACGCCGCGGGCTTTCCTGCGGCTTCTCACCAGCCAGAACCTCGGCAAGCAGCTCGTGAAGGTGCGGGACGAGCCGCTGGTTCGTTGAAACGCCCAAAAGGTCCCGAACAGCATCAACGCAATGGTCGCCATGGAAAAGCGAAGGCCGCAGTGGGCCCCTCCGGAACCGAAACCGGCTACATTCATAAAATGGGCAAACATGGCGTCCTTTGCTGTTCGATAGCCGTCCATCGCGTTGAAGCTTTACTTCGCTATCTCCAGCAATCGAACTCCTGGTTCCGCCTCATGAGAGTCGGGCTGATTTCGGATACTCACGGTTTGGTCCGGCCTGAGGCGCTGAAGGCGCTGGAGGGCTGCGTTCACGTCATCCACGCCGGCGATATCGTCAAGCCCGATATTCTCGACGCGCTGCGCCGCATCGCCCCGGTCACCGCCGTTCGCGGCAACAACGACAGGGGCGCGTGGGCGAAATCGCTGCCCGAGTACGAGGTGGTCGAGTTTGGCGGCGTATCGGTCTACGTGCGCCACGACCGCTCCGAGCTCGACGTCGACCCGGCCGCGGCGGGATTTCGCGTCGTGGTCTGCGGACATTCGCACCAGCCGGTCGTGGAAACGCACGACGGCGTGCTGTTCGTCAATCCCGGCAGCGCCGGCCCGCGGCGTTTCAAGCTGCCCATCGCGGTGGGCGAGTTGCTGATCGACGGTGATCGCGTCGAAGCGCGGATCATCGCAATTCAATCAGCCGCAGATACACGCAGCTAAGCCGAAGAGAAACTGAACCGCCAGGGTGGCCAAGAACGCCAGGACAATCTCCGCCGTCAAAACGGTTGGAAGGATGGTTCCGTGCGAAGTCGGATAGCAATTAGCGTGCTTGCAATCGGCGGTCTGTGCACTGCTTTATCCGCATTCGCGGCGGACGCGCAGAATACGGCGCGTGGCAACGACATACCGATCATAGATACCCATGCCCATATCGTTCGAAACCCGAGGGGAAACGCCGCAGCGACAGCGCCCCAGGCACTGCGCGCGATGGATGAGCTCAACGTAGCGAAGGCGATCCTTCTGCCGCCGCCCATACCCCCGGACCATCCGCGTGCTTACGGTCGGCGCGAATTCGAACAGGTAGCCCGTGACAACCCCGGCCGGTTTGCTTTTGCAGCAGGCGGCGGTAGGCTCAACCCCATTCTCCACAGTGTTGCCGCCGAAAGCGTTACTGCCCGACACCTCCAGCAGTTTCAGGAGGAAGCGGCACGTATCGCAGCGTCGGGAGCGCTTGGATTCGGCGAACTGGCGGCAGAGCACTTCTCCTCCGGACGCGGGAATCATCCCTATGAGTCCACTCGCCCCGATCACCCACTGCTCCTGGCGCTTGCTGACATCGCTGCAGAGCGCGTCATGCCAATCGATCTGCATATGGAGGCAGTTCCCCGGGACATGAAAATACCCGAGCGGATGAGAAACGGCGTCAATCCAGAGTGGCTGAAGGAGAACATCAGCGGATTTGAGCACCTGCTCGCGCACAATCCAACGCCCGCATCGTCTGGGTCCACGCCGGCTGGGACCTCACGGGGGAGCGCTCGGTGACGCTGATGCGCTCGCTGCTCATGAAGCATCCAAATCTTTACATGAGCATCAAGGTCGACCCCCGTGCGCCAGGGCGCACGTCGCCGTTCGAGCTGGATGGCGCACTGCGCCCGGATTGGGTTGCTCTGTTTGGTGAATTTCCGGATCGCTTCATGATCGGCAGCGACCAGTTTTTCGACGAGGGCAGGGAGCGACTTGACCTGGCGCGCAGCCTGGTCAACTCGCTGCCGCCCGACGTCGCACGTCTTGTGGCAAGCGAGAATGCAAAGCGGATTTACCGGCTGGACGCCAAGCCAAAATGAAAGCGCTCAACGAGGAACTGCTCAAAGGGAATACCTGCTTCGGCTGCGGGCCCGACAACACCGAAGGTCTCCAGATCCGTATCTTCCGCGATGGAGACCGCGCCGACCGGCTCGTCGGCGTCTATCGCCCGCGACAGACGGCCGGTGGCTTCCCGCAGATCGTCCACGGCGGGCTGCAGTTCACCGTTCTCGACTGCATGGCCGGCTGGGCGGTATTCGTATTGAAAAACCCAGGCAAGATGATGCCGCTCACGAAAAGCGCGAGCACGCGCTTCTACCGGCCGGCGCGGCTCGGCACCGAGCTTGCGCTATCGGCCGCCGTAGCGCGCGAAGCCGCGTCTCCGCGCGATCCGCTCCTCATCCATACCGAGATACGCGATCCGGACGGGACGCTGCTCACCGAGATCGACTTCGAGTACGCGACCCTGCCGCTGGAGCGCTTCATGAAGGCGGCCGGGATCGCCGTCATGCCTGATAGCTATCGCCGGCACTTTGGTGAGGCGTGATGACTGACGACTCACGACCGATCAGCTCCATTCGTCGCTCTCGCTCCGGAGCGCCTTCTTGCCCTTGCCGAGCTCGGGCGGCAGGGTCTTGCGGAACGATTTCCGCTTCTCGATTCCGGCAAACCAGCGGGCGACCTTCGGGGCCCGCGCGCGCCAGTCGTGCGGATAGCGAAAATCGGTGTACTGCAGCGCCACGCCGAGGACAATGTCGGCCAGGGTAAAGGTCTTGCCGACGAGAAAGCGGCTGCCGGTGCACTCGTGCTCCGCGGCGTCGATCGCGCGGTGCACCCGCTGCTCCTCGCGCGCAGTCTGCTCCGGCCACTGGGTCCTCGGCAGCCGGCGCATTTCGGTAACGCGGCCGACGACCGCGTCGATGATGCCGTTGCCCAGCGCCTGCCACCATTGCGCCTTCCAGTACGCCTCGCCTTCCCTCAACTCCAGCCGCGGCCCCTCCAGGCGGTCGAGGTAACGCGCCACGATGTCGGAATCGAACAGATAGCTCCCCGGCCCGACCTCGAGCACCGGCACCTTTCCGAGCGGGTTCCAGCCGACGATGGGGCTGCCCTCCTTCAGGGGATCCGCGACCACGAACTCCACGGGAAGGCGCTTCTCCTCGATCAGCACGCGCGACTTGCGCACATAGGGAGACGTTAGCGTGCCGTACAGTTTCATACTCGTGCTCCTCGTTCCATGGCAGGTTCCTTGTCCGAAGCTCCTCCGTCCGCATCGCCTGCAGGATACGGTCGTGGGTCCAGCGCGGCGCGACAAGCTGGACGAAATCCGATACGTAGTGCCTGAGATACGCCTCGCGGCGCAGGCTGACCGTCATGACGCTCCGCGGGAACAGCGCGGTGACGTCGAGCGCGACGAGATTGCGGTCGATCTCAGGATCCAGGCACAGCGTCGGCACGATCGCGATGCCGAGGCCTTCGGCCACGTAGGCCTTGATCACGTCGGAATCGATCACGCTCACGACGAGCTTGGGCCCGAGCCCATGGTCGCGGAACGTCGCCGTAACAAAAACGTATCACGCAATCAGTGTTTATTCTTTTACAGTATCGTTACAGGAGCTATAGTCGCTCCAGATTAACCGCCCGGAGGCCTCATGACCCACGCGACAGCAGCTCCTAAATCGTCAATCAATCAGGACGTTACCGTGGTCCAGCACGGCAAGCATCTCGGCGCGGAGATCCGCGGCATCGACCTCTCCCAGCCGCTGGACGATGCGACCTTTGCCCGGCTCGCCAAGGCGTTCTTCGAGAACGAAGTCGTCTTCTTCCGCGACCAGAAGATCACTCCCGAGCAGCAGATCGCGTTCACCCGCCGCTTCGGCGTGCTCGAGCAGCACGTGCGCAAGGAGCATCGCCTGCCCGGCCACCCCGAGATCCTGATCGTTTCGAACGTGCTGAACGAGCAAGGCAAGGCCATCGGAGCCGAAGACGCCGGCCGGTTCTGGCACAGCGACCTCTCCTACAAGCGCGAGCCGAGCCTGCTTTCCGCGCTTTACGCGCTCGAAGTGCCGGTCAAGAACGGCGTCGCGCTGGGCAACACTGACTTCGCCAGCACCACCGCCGCCTACGACGCCCTTCCGGCCGACCTGAAGCGGCGCGTCGAGCGCCTCAAGAATGTCCACAGCTACCGCTACTACCGCCAGAAGAACATCCAGGCCCAGAAAGAAGAGCAGGCGCGCGGCGCGCGCACCGTGCAGGAGCATGCGCTGAGCCCGGAACAGCTCGCGAGCGTGCCCGACACCGAAGCGCCGATCGTGCGCACGCACCCCGTCACGGGCCGCAAGGGGCTCTTCCTCAACGAGGCGCACACCTCGCACATCGCCGGCCTGCCAACCGAAGAAGCGGACGCACTGCTGAAGCAGCTCTGCGCGCACATCATCAAGCCGGAGTTCCGCTACGAGCACAACTGGCGCGCCGGCGACCTGCTCATGTGGGACAACGCCGCGGTTCAGCATAAGGCCAATTTCAACTACGATTTGCCTTTACGCAGGCTCATGCACAGGACCACGGTGCGAGGTCCCGCGATATTCTGAAGCAAAGGGGTTGCGGCGGCAGGAAGGATGCGCGTGGTCCAGCCTATCGAGTATTCTCCCAATATATGACCACCGCCAACGGCCTCATCGCGGTCTGGCTGGATGTTCCGTCCGACCGCGAAGAGGAATTCAATGACTGGTACAACAAGGAGCACCTGGCGCAGGTCGTGGCGCTGCCCGGCTTCGTGAGCGGGCGCCGCTACCGCTGCTCCGACGCGCCGCTCAAGTATCTCGCCTGGTACGATACGGTCGACGAGAATGTCGAGCCCGGCGCTGATTTCCAGCGCCTCGTCGCCGAGCCGACGCCGTGGTCGCGGCGCATGCGCAGGCTCTACGGCGAGAAGCGCGAGCGCTTCAACTTCCGCCTGATGCGCGACGTCGGGCAGGCCGCCGGAAAGGACGCGCCGTGGCTCTACCTCGTGCACACGGACATCCCCGGCGATATCGTGGATGAATACAACGAATGGTACGACAAGGAACACCTGCCGCGGCTCGTAACGGTGCCTGGCGTGCTGCGCGCACGACGCTACACGGCCGTGTCCGGCAGCCCGAAGTACCTCACTGCCTACGAGCTTGCCGACAAGGACGCCTTCGAAAGCCCGGAGGGGCTGAAAGCGCGCAAGACGCCGTGGACCGAGAAGATGCGATCCTTGTTCCAGAACACGCGGCGCAGCATGTGCCAGCTCATTCGTCCGAGCGTGCTTCGCGGGCAACGGTGAAACACCAACGCCTTAGTGACTGATAGGGCGTGACTGGTGCGCGTCGAGGGGCGGAACAGGTTCCCTGCTGGCGGGGATGTGACCCCCGGTGGCGCGCAAGGCGGCCGACGAGTTGGAGTATCTATCTTGCGACGATCTATCGGAGGCCGACTCGTGACTGATAAGGCGCCCAATCTTGTTCTGACCCGCGTCGAGGAGCGCTCCGCGGGGCGTGTCGCCTACGTTACGGTCAATAATCCGGAGAAGCGCAACGCGCTCGGCATTGCGGGCAAGAAGCAGCTCGCAGCTGCCTTCCGGAAGCTCGCCACAGATCGCACATTGCGCGTCGCCGTTCTTACGGGCGTCGGAGAACGATCCTTCATGGCCGGCGCCGATCTCGCCGAAATGAAAGACCTCACCCGGAAGCAGGCGAACGAGGTACATACCTGGGTCCACCGTGCGTGCGAGGCCATCCGCAATCTCCCGGTGCCGGTCATCGCGCGCGTCAACGGGTACTGCTTCGGCGCCGGCATGGAGCTCGCGGCTGCCTGCGATATGCGTATCGGCGTCGCTACTGCCAAATTCGGCATGCCGGAAGTTCGCTTCGGCATTCCGTCAGGCATGGAGGCGTGCCTGCTGCCGCAGTTGATCGGCTGGGGCAAGACCCGCGAGCTCGTCTATACCGGCAACCATATCGGTGCCACGGAAGCTTACGCCTGCGGTTTCCTTGAGAAACTGGTCGAGCCCTCGGCTCTCGATGCCGGTGTAGAGCTTTGGGTTTCCTCGATACTCGCGGCGGGACCGCGTGCCGTGAGGCTGCAGAAAAAGCTCGTGCGCGACTGGGAACGCCTGACGATAGCTGACGCGGTGCGGGCAGGGATACGGGCCTGCACCAAGGCACGCGAAACCGACGAGCCGCGTCGGCTTATGGCTGCGTTCCTGCAACGCAGGCAGACAGGAGTGACTGATGGATCGTGACTGATGAAACGTGACTGATAGGGCATGACTGATGCGGCGTAGCCTGCCAAACACGCGTCACCAGTCACGTATGTATATCCAGTCACGCATCGCCAGTCACGCCCCGCCAGTCACGTCTCATGTACCTGCTGGAGCACGACGCCAAAGAGCTCCTCGCCAGACACGGCGTGCCCGTTCCGGCCGGCGTACTGGTCGGCCGCGATCAGACTATCGACCGCCCTGGCCTACCCGCGGGCCCCTGGGTCGTGAAAGGACAGGTCACCACCGGCGGGCGGGGCAAGGCCGGCGTCATCCGCAAGGCGGGCACAACGCATGAGCTCATGAACCACGCTGCCGCCATCCTCGGCGCGACGGTAAAGGCGCGCACGGTGAAGGCGGTGCGCATCGAGCAGCAGGTGTCCGGAGTCGAGGAAGCGTACATCGGACTGCTGCTCGACGAGGCAGCCGGCGGTGTGCGCCTCATCATGTCGGGTGAAGGGGGCGTGGACGTAGAAAGCCTGCCTGCGGCCGCCATCCGGTCCGAATTCGCGTTCGCCGAAGCCGGCGCGCTGACAGCCTCCATACAGCGGCTTGCAGCTTCGTTCCAGGGATCGAAGGGGATGGCGTTGCGCGATGCCGGCGAGCGGCTTGCACGCGTCTTCCTCGAGCTCGAGGCCATGTTGATCGAGATTAATCCGCTCTTCGTACGGCCCGACGGAAGCTGGGTGGCGGGCGACGCGAAGATCGTCACGGACGACGGTGCGCTGGCCCGCCAGCCGGAGCTGCGCACGCTGCTCGAGCAGCGCGCTCACGCCTATCCCGAGGCCGCGCTGAAGCACGAGCACGGTTTCGACTACGTGGTGGTGGACCCGGAAGGCGAGATCGGCCTGCTCACCACCGGAGCGGGCCTGTCGATGATGCTGATCGACGAGCTGCGAGCGGCGGGACTCAAGCCGTACAATTTTCTCGACGTGCGCACGGGCGGGCTGCGCCGCGAGTCGACGCGGCTCGTCAGGGTTCTGGAGTGGATCAGCCGCGGGCCCCGCGTGCGCGTGCTTCTGATCAACATCTTTGCCGGCATCACCGATCTCGGCGTATTCACCGGACTGCTGGTCTCCGCGCTGGGCCGCGTGCCGCAGCTCAAGGTGCCGGTGGTCGCGCGACTGGTCGGCAACGGCCTGCCGGCGGCCCGCGCCGCGCTGGCGCAAGCCGGCATTACCCTGCATACCGATCTGGATGATGCGCTCGCCGCCGTGCGCGCTCATCTCGGCAAATGATCGGTGACTCGTGACTCGTGACCGGACTTTCGAATCACGACTCGCGCCTCACGCAGCGCCCTGATGAATATCAACCCGCGTATCGATCGCTCGACGCCGGTCATCGTGCAGGGCATCACCGGTCAGGCCGGCCAATTGCACAGCCGGCTCATGAAAGAGTACGGGACGAACATCGTGGGAGGCGTTTCGCCCGTCACCGTCTTGCCTGAAGTGAACGGCGTACCGGTCTTTGCAACCGCCAGAGAAGCAGTGGCGGCCACCGGCGCGCAGGCGAGCGTCCTTCTGGTCGGCGCCATGCAGTTGCTCGGCGCCATGCAAGATGCGGTCGCCGCCGGCATCCGCTACCTCGTCACGCCCACCGAGGGCATGCCCGTGCACGACGCCCTGAAGGCGCAGCGGCTCACGCGCGAGGCAGGCACGATATGGATCGGCGCATCCACCCCGGGAATGGCGGTGGCGGGTGATGCAAAGCTCGGATTCCTGCCGGACGATTCGCTCAAGCCTGGCACCCTCGGTCTGATGTCGAAATCGGGCACGCTGTCATACGAGTCCGGCTACCGGCTGGCGCAGCGCGGCATAGGCACCTCGGTATGGGTAGGCGTCGGCGGCGATCCAGTCAAGGGCGTGCGCTATGCCGACCTCGTGCCGTTTTACGCCGCGGACGCGAAAACCGCAGCGCTCCTCATCATAGGTGAGATCGGAGGCCATGAGGAGGAAGACTTCGCGGCGGCGCTCGTCGCGCACCGCTTCACGAAGCCCGTCTTCGCGCTGATCGCGGGACGCACCGCCCCGGAGGGCATCGCGATGGGCCATGCGGGTGCGCTCACCCACGGCAGTTACGGCACCTACGAAGCCAAGCGCAAGGCGCTGGAAGCCGCCGGAGTGACTGTCTTCGGCTCGCTTGCCGAGATGGTGGACGGGATCTGCCGGGCCTGCCGGCCCGACTGAGTCCTGGCTTACTGGATCTGCGCCGCCCCGCTCGCCTTGATCAGCTTCTCGTACTTGTCGTAGTCCTTTTTCAGGCGCTGCGCGAACTCGTCCACAGTCATCGGCATCGGGTCGAGCGCCTGCGAGCCCAAGATTTTCGTCGCCTCGGGACTATCGAGCGCCTTCCTAAACTCGGCATTCAGGAACTCGACGATCGCACGCGGCGTGCCCGACGGCACGAACGAGCCTATCCATGCGGTCATCTCGTACCCGGGAACGGTTTCCGCGATCGTCGGAATATCGGGGAATTGCTTCAGGCGATGCGCGGACGCGACCGCCAGCGCGCGCACGCGCCCCGCGGGCAGCGCCGAGGTGAGAGAACCCGTGCCCACGAAGAATGCCTGGACCTCCCCGGCGGAGAGCGCGATGGTGGCCGGGCCGCCGCCCTTGTAGTTCACCTCCAGCATCTTTGTCCCGGTCATCTGGAGCAGCAGCGCCATCGTGAGCCAGGTGTAGCTGCCGGTGCCCGTGGAAGCCCAGGCGATCTGGTTCGGCTTGGCCTTCCCGAGTGCGATGAACTCCTTCACGGAATGCGCCGGCAGGGACGGATGTACGACGAGGATCCCGATCTGCTGGGCGAGCGGCAATATGCCCGTGAAGTCCTTCATCGTGTCGTAGGGGAGCTTTTTGTAAATATGCGGGTTCGCGACGTGGGTGGCCGAGTTGACCAGGACGGTGTAGCCGTCCGGCGGGCTCTTCGCGACGATGTCGGAGCCGATCGTGCCGGTCGCGCCCGCCCGGTTCTCGACCACGAACGTCTGGCCCAGCGTTTCCGTAAGCCGCTGGGCGAGGACGCGCGCCACGACGTCGTTGGAGCCGCCTGGCGGCCACGAGCAGATGATACGAACAGGCTTGACGGGATACGCCTGGGCGTACGCTGCCGGGGCTCCCGGCAACCAGATCATTCCCGCCACCACGACGACCGCCATCCGCTGCTGCATCGTTTTCCGCGGCATCATACGTTCCTCCGTCAGCAGTTGTCCGTCTGTTCCCTGTCCGGCACTCCTCGTCGTTGCTATGACACATCATCCGAGCTTCCGGCCGCTCAGTCGATCTGCGCACCCGTCATCCGGATCAGCTTCTCGTACTTGCCGTAGTCCGACTTGAGCCGCTGGTCGAACTGCTCCGGCGTCATGTGCAGGGGATCGAGTGTCTGGCTGCCCAGTGTTTTGGCGACGTCGGGCGACGCGAGCGTCTTCTTGAGCTCCCCGTTCAACCGGTCGACGACGGACTTCGGCGTTCCGCCCGGCACGAAGGCGCCGATCCAGGCCGTGAATTCGTAGCCGGGCACGCCCGACTCCGCGACGGTCGGCACGCTCGGATACTGGCTCACCCGGTGGTCAGCCGTGACCCCGAGGGGCCGCAGGCGTTTCGCCTCGATGTGCGGGATGACCGAGCCGATCGTCGCCGCCATCGCCTGGACCTCGCCCGACGCGATCGCGATCGCGGCCGGACCGCCTCCCTTGTATGGAACGTGAATCATCTTCGTGTCCGTCATCGAGTTGAACAGCGCCATCGCCAGGTGCACGAAGCTGCCGCTGCCCGACGAGGCGTATACGATCTGGCCTGGATGCGCGCGGCCGAGCGCGATGTATTCCTTGATGGACTTCGCCGGCAGCGAGGGATGCACGACGATGATGCCCACCTGCAGCGCCAGCGGGGTCACGCCCACGAAATCCCTCAACGTATCGTAGGGCAGCTTCTTGTAGAGGTGCGGGTTCGCGACGTGCGTCGCCGATTGCACCATGACGGTATAGCCGTCGGCCGGCGACTTGGCCACGAGGTCGGAGCCGATCGTTCCGGATGCGCCTCCGCGATTTTCAATGACGAACTGCTGCCCCATCTGCTCCGACATCTTCTGGAACACGATGCGGCCCACGATATCGTTCGAGCCGCCGGGCGGCCACGGGATCAGGACCCGGACCGGCTTCGCCGGATAGCTCTGCGGATACGCGGCGAAGGGCGCAAGAAACGCAGCGGCAACAACCAGCGCCGCGAGACGGCCGGCAGGCTTCATCCAACTCTCCTCGTATAGTTATGTCGAAACGGGCTGACAGTATGGGTTAAAAGCGGTCCCCGAGACAATGCCGTGCCGTCACCGTGCCCGGGGGCGACGTTCACGCTAGAATTTCGAAGAATTCCGGACGTTTTTGCGCTGACCCGGTCCACCGTTGGAACACCCGACGGGATTGTGGTTCGGCGGCGTTCACACAAAAAGGACATCGCACATGGCGCTGCCTCTGGACGGAGTGAAGGTCCTGGATTTCACCGCGATCATGGCGGGG
>DATFWO010000167.1:0-3275 GCA_035259205.1 Burkholderiales bacterium
AACCTAAGCTGCACCGTCGAGGCGGTCGAATACGCGGAGGGGAACGCCTCGGTCCGCGGCCATCCGGAGAAGCGGCTGACGTGGGCGGACCTCGTTGCGATCGCGCACCGCCGCTACCACAAGATGCCGCCCGGCCTGGAGCCGGGACTGCAGGCGAAATTCGTGTGGGAAGTCCCGACGGGCGGCGCGCTGCCTACGGCGGAAGATACGGTGCAGATCTACCCGTGCTATTCGTTCGAGACGCACGTCCTGTACGTGGAGATCGACCCCGACACCGCGCAGGCCAGCGTGCGCAAGTACGTGTGCGGGCACGACTGCGGCGTCATGATCAATCCGGACATCGTTCACGGCATGACCTACGGCGGCATCGCGCACGGCATCGGCGCCGCGCTGTACGAAAAGTTCGCCTATACCGAAGACGGCCAGCTCGCCAGCGGCACCTTCATGGACTATCTGATCCCCACCGCGATGGAGATACCCGCCATACGCATCGTGGATCACTGCACGCCCTCGCCGCTCACGACGTTCGGCCAGAAGGGCTCCGGGGAAGCGGGCTATCTCGGCGCGCCCGCCGCGGTCGCCAATGCGATCAACGACGCGCTTGCGCCGCTCAACGTCGCGATCGACACTCTCCCGCTGACGCACGATGCGCTCTGGCATGCTATTAGAGCAGTGACGAGTGACAAGTGACGAGTGACGGATGACCCGAAACTGCAAGTTCCAACTTAATTCCAAATACCAAGCTCCAAATTCCAAACTCCAAACTCCAAACTTGAAACTTCAAACTCGAAATTGGAAGCCACTGGTTCGGGGCCTTGCTCTGATGGCCATGTCATGCGCGTGCATGCACGCGCAAGTCATTTTTGCGGCCGACGAGGCGCAAAAATGGCCGGACAAGCCCCTGCGGGTCGTCGTGCCGTTCACCCCGGGCAGCGGCACCGACGCGGTCGCGCGCATCGTGACGGAGCGGCTCGGCGCGCAGCTCGGGCACACCTTCGTCGTCGAAAACCGCCCAGGGGCCGGCGGCACCATCGGCATGGCCGTTGTCGCGAAGGCGAATCCCGACGGCTACACGATACTGGTGCACTCCTCGTCGTACACGGTGACGCCGACGACCTACCCGAATGCTCCCTACGACACGTTGCGCGATTTTTCCGGAATCACGCCGCTCGCCAACCTTCCCAATGTGCTGGTCGTCGCCCCCTCGAAAGGCATCCGCTCGGTGAAGGAGCTGGTGGCCGCTGCCAGAGCAAAACCGGGTACGCTCACCTATGCTTCAGCGGGCGCCGGCAGCGCGACACAGTTGAACGCCGAGCGTTTCCGTCTGGGCGCGGGATTCGAGGGAGTGCACGTGCCGTTCAAGGGCACGCCCGAGGCGCTGACCGAAGTCATTACCGGACGCATCGACATCTACTTTTGCCCGGTGATCTCGGTCCTGCAGTTCCTCAAGGAGGGGCGGCTGCTCGGCTTGGCGGTGGGGAGCACCAAGCGCTCGTCGGCGCTTCCCGATCTGCCCACGACGCTCGAGCAGGGCATACCGAACTCGGATTACAACTTCTGGGTGGGGATGGCGGTGCCCTCGAAGACCTCTCGCGGAATCGTCGCCAGGCTGCATGAGAGCACGCAAAAGGCCTTGCAGACGCCGGATTTGAACGAACGCATGGCGAGGCTCGGCGCCGAGCCGTGGCTCATGACACCGCAGGAGTTCGATGCCTATATCCGGAAAGAGATCGCGACCAATGCCGCGCTGGTGAAGGCGGCGGGAATCAGCGTCAATTGACGCTGCGGGAGAACGAGAGAGCGGGAGTGCGGGAGATCAAAAAGGCCGGGATGTGGGGAGATCGAAACCGGAAGATCGGGAGGTTGAAGATGACCTCTTTGCTCTCCCGCTCTCCCGCGCTTCCGTTTAAGTAGATGATGCGAGATTGGGTATGGGACGACTGACGGGAAAAGTAGCGTTCCTGACGGGCGCCGGCGCGGGCATCGCGAAGGCGACCGCGAAGGCGTACGCGAGCGAGGGCGCGAAGGTCGCCATCATCGAGATCAACCGCGAAGCGGGCGAGCGCGCCGAGCGGGAGATACGGGAGGCGGGAGGCGACGCGCTCTTCGTCGAAACGGACGTGACGAAGGACGACAGCGTCCGCAAGGCCGTAGCTGCGGCGGTGTCCCGCTTTGGCCGCCTGGACGTTGTCATGAACTGCGCGGGCGGCTCTTTGCAGGAAGACGTGCCCGTGCACGAGATGGATCTCGAGATCTGGCACCGTACCGTCGCGCTCAACCTGCTCCATCCCTTTCTTTCGTGCCGGTACGCCATTCCGCACCTCATGAAAGCTGGCGGGGGCTCGATCATCAACGTGACTTCCCACCTCGGGCTGATGGGCTCGATGAAGCCGGCGTACGCTGCGACGAAGGGCGGCATCATCTCGTTCACGAAGACGCTCGCGGCGCAATACGTGAAGTACGGCATCCGCGCCAATGCGATCGCGCCGGGCTCGATTCGCACCGAGCGCCAGATCAAGCGCTACGAGAACAAGGAATGGATGCTGGCGGAGAAGCCGAGCGCTGCCGCCCGCGAGCGCATGGTTGCGCAGAAGCTCTACCCCTATTCGGTGGGCGAGCCCGGCGACATCGCGGCGATCGCGGTATTCCTCGCCTCGGATGAGTCGCGCATGCTTACCGGCACTACGATCGCCGCCGACGGCGGGCGATCGACCTATTTGCGCTTCGATGCCGGAGAGGATGAAGCGGGATAAGTGATAGGTCTCCGGTGCAGCGAATTCTTGAGGCGCCCATCACCCATCACCCATCACTCGTTTACCGTTAGCGCTTGCGACGCAGCCAATCGTCGAGACTGTAGCGGCCGCCTCCCGTAACGTAAAGCAGGAGAAACCCGCCGATGATGGAGAGGTTCTTGAAGAACTGAATTTGCTGAGTCCGGAAGTTCGGCCCGGTGAATTCCCAATAGCGGTGCGAGATCGCGGTTGCGACGATCACGAACAGTACCATCAGCAGCGAGGCGTAACGGATCCTCAGGCCGGTGAGGATCAGCAGGCCGCCGCCAAACTCGATCGTCGCGCCGATGACCGCCCACACCGACGACTGCGGCACGCCGCGGCTCGCGAGCGAAGCAGCGAACGCCGTGAGGCTCGTGAGCTTGAGCAAGCCGCTTTCGACGAAGATCGCGCCGAGCGCAAGCCGCCCCGCAAGCAGGATGACGTTTTCCGAGCCTGATCTGACGGTAGTTTGAGTCGCCATTCGCGCCTCCTGTGAGAAAG
>DATFWO010000168.1:0-12949 GCA_035259205.1 Burkholderiales bacterium
AGCCCGCGGGCGGAAGTATCGAACGTGCCGCTGGGCCGGCGCGTCGAGCCCGGGGAAATCGCCTCCATGACGCGCTTCCTGTGCGGCGCCGGGGGTGCGATCGTGAGCGGGCAGCTGATCTACGTCGACGGCGGACAGCAGATGTTCTAGTGAGGAGAGCGGAATGGCCGCAGTGATGAAGACCGACAAAACGGCGATACTGGCATCGCTGCCGGTGAAGCCGGGCGAGGATCCATTCGAGGTCACCATCGGCGGGTTCTACCGCCGCTGGTTCAATCTCATCGACGAACTGCAGGTCCTGATCGATACCGTCAGGACCATCAAGGGAACCGAGGACGAGGACTGGGTGCCTGCGTGGAGCGCGGTCGGCGCGCGCTACGAGAAGGACGCCGAGGCAGCGCTCGCCAAGGGCGACCGCGCCGGCGCGCGCACCGCCTTCCTGCAGGCGAAGTCGTATTACAGCCTCGCGCGCTTCCCGGCTCCCTATCACTCGGGCTCGGCGATCTGCCCGCCCACCATGAGCCCGATCAAGGCGCAATCCTACGAGCGCTACCTCGAAGCCTACCGGCGCGCGACGGAGCTCCTCGAGACGCCGCCCGAGAAAGTCGTCGTGGCGCGCGACGGCATGACGGCGACCGGTTACCTGCGCCTGCCCCGGGGCGCTTCGGCGGCGAAGCCCGCGCCCGCCGTGCTCGTCATGTGCGGCGCGGACATGTACAAGGAGGACCGGGAGAAGTACGCCGAGGGCGCGCTCGCCGAAGGCATGGCGGCGCTGGTGGTCGACGCGCCGGGCACAGGCCAGACCACGTTCCCGCACGCTCCCGAATCCATCGTCGCCTGGCAGGCTGCCCTCGATGCGCTGGCGCAACGCCCGGAGATCGACGGCAAGCGCCTGGGCGCGTTCGGCGTCTCGCGCGGCGGCCTGTGGGTCATGCGGCTCGCTGCGCATGATCCGCGCGTAAAGGGCCTCATCTCGTGCGCCCCGGGCGGTGTCGGCTACTGGGGCACGCCCGAAGAGCGCGCCGAGTGGCGCAAGGCCGCGGAGGAGCGCGCGAAGACCAACTGGTTCGGGCCGCACGGCACGCGCCCGGCGACGAAGCCGGTTTCGGAGGAGGAGCAACGCAAGGAATTCCTGCGCTGGTCGCTCAAGGACAATGGCCTGCTCGACAAGCTCACCATGCCCATGTACCTGGTGAACGGGAAAGTGGATCACCTGACGCCGATCGGGAACCTCTACCTCGCCCTGGAAAGCGGGCCGCCCACCGGCCGTGTCGCGCGCGTGTATGCCGACGACGGCCACATCGCCGCCCGCAACGAACGGGAATGGGGGCCGGCAGCGTGGAAGTGGCTGCGGCAAGTGCTCGCGGCGGCCGGCGCGTAAGAGCGGGAAAGCGGGAGGTCGGGAGATAGGCAAACAGACTTGCTGTTCCGGCTACCCGCACCTGCGCCAACCTCAGCGGGGTCAACGCGAGATCGAAAGATGGGCGAAAGCGATTCGATCTCCCGCACTCCCGCGCTCCCGCTCTCCCGATTCGCGTGCTGCATCGCAGCTCTCTCCGCGTGCCACGCAATCGCGCAAGGTTATCCCTCGGGTGCCATGCGCATCGTCGTGCCCTTCCAGGCCGGCGGCTCCACCGACATCATGGCGCGCGCCATCGCGCAGAAACTGACGGAACGCTTCCGTCAGACGGTCGTGGTGGAGAATCGCTCGGGGGCAAACGGCACGATCGGGACCGCCTACGTCGTCAAATCCGCTGCGGATGGGCATACGATGCTGCTGGTGCAGGCGAGCTTCGTTTCCAACCCGAGCCTCTACAAGAGCCTGCCCTACAACCAGACGCGTGACCTCGCCCCGGTCACCAACCTCGCTTCCGGGCCGCTGGCGCTGGTGGTGCACCCTTCGCTCCCTGCCGCGTCGGTGAAGCAGCTCGTCGCCTTGTCGAAGTCGCGCCCCGGCGAAATCAATTTCGGTTCGCCGGGCCTGGGCTCGGTCTCGCATCTCGCCTGCGAGCTCTTCAACATGATGGCGGGGCTGAAGATGACCCACATCCCCTACAAAGGAACCGGAGCCGCATTGACCGACATGCTGAGCGGCCAGATCTCCTTCTACGCTCCGAACCTGTTCCTGAGCCTGCCCTACGTCACTGCCGGCAAGCTGCGCGCGCTGGGTGTCACGAGTTCGGAGCGCTCCGCGATCGCGCCGGAGCTTCCCACCATAGCCGAAGCGGGCTTGCGCGGCTACGAGATAACGACCTGGTACGGGGTGTTCGTGCCCGGACCGACGCCCCGCGACATCGTGGCGAGATTGCAGCAGGAGCTCGCGCACGTCGTGGATCAGCCCGAGGTGAAGAAGCGGCTTGCCGCCGACGGCATGACCGGGGTCGCCAGCACGCCCGACCGGTTTGCGGACTTCCTAGCACAGGAGACGGCAAAGTACGCCCGCATCATCGCTGCCGCCGGCATCAAGGCCGTTGATTGAAGCTTTAACGGCGTGACGAGTGACAAGTGACGGGTCTGCAAAACCCTTCAGTTCATCGGTCGGCGAATATCGTCGTCACGCGTCACCCGTCACGTTTTCAAGCGTCTGTCGAAATAATCCATGAAGACGTCGATCGCCTGTTGCTGAACGGGGTCCGGCGTATACGATCCGTCGGCCTTGCGATAGACGAGCGGATAGCCGTGCTCGGGGTGATCAAAGCTCACCCAAGTGGAATCCTTGCCGGCCTCCTGCATCCATTCGTGCGCGAGCTTGAAAATGCCCTGCAAATGGTCCTGGTCGCGCCCGATGTGCAGAATCGGCGTGTTGATGCGACGGATGCGCGCCATCGCTTTTACCTTGTCGGCATTCTTGCGCGCTAGCTCGATATCCTGGTACTGGATCTCGCCGTTTTTGCGGGGAATGCCCGGCCCCGTATCGACGCTCAGAAATTCATGGGAAGCGCCCTCGATCGCCACGCCTGCGCCGAAATCGGTCTCGGCCGCGGCCTTCAGTATCGCTTCGCCGCTGTGGCTCACGCCCACTGCGCCGATGGCGTCGCGCTTCACGTAGGGCAGCGTCTTGAGGTAGTCGAAAATCGCGACGAGATCGTCGGAGTCGAGACTCGCCATCGACTTTAGCGTCCTGCCTTCGGCGGTCATGCTGTCCGCCAGATTCTGCGCCCGGTCGGCCTGACCGTACAGCAGCGGGATCTCGTTACGGTAGTTCACGTACGCGACGACGTAGCCGCGGGCGATGATGCGGTCTTGCAGCGACGCAAGCCGCTCCACCTGGGCTTCGACGTGCTTCATCCCTCCTCGCCCGTTGCCTCGGCCCATGGTTATAGCCGGGAACGGGCCGTTGCCAGGCGGCTTGCGAATAGCGATCGGCACGTAGATCTCATCCCGCGTCAGCACGAAGGTGAGCTCCATCGGGATGTCCGAGCCCTTCACGGGCCTGGTGATGCCGTAGCCGTGCGACGGAAGTTGGGGCGCTACTTTGCCCGAAGTCGCAGGCGATGCTGTGCTCATACTGCCTTCCTTTCTTGCCGGATTCGAGACCAGCGCTCCGTATTGCCGGGGAGGTAACAACTGCGACCGACCGCTCGTCATCGTCACGCGCCCGATATTCAACGTCTTCGCAGCGAGGCGGTATTCTACTGCGCTCAACTCCCGGGAGGCGTCGGTCGACGCGCGATCTCGTGCATCATCCGGGCAGCGTTTGACAGGAGCGGCGGACGCCGAAGATACTTCGCCCCGGTACGTTGAAGACCGGGAAACGGAGATCTACCGGAGTTCTCCGGTCTCAGTCCGGAAGGATCAAATGATCGACCGTCGAACGTTTATCAAGGGAGCCTCAATGGTCGCGATCGCCGGAACGGGGTCGGGAATTCCGGTCCGCGAAGGCGGGGCGCAGCCCGCACCCAACTCCTCCGGCTCCGCACCGGCGAACCTCAAGGCCCCGCTGGGCGCTTGCGACTGCCACCAGCATATCTACGACGGCGTGCGCTTTCCGCCGTCGCACCCGAACGCGCGGATCGTGCCGAACGCGCGTGTCGAGGATTACCGGTGGCTGCAGCGGCGGATCGGAACCACGCGGAACATCGTGGTGACGCCGGCCCCCTTTCCCGCATCGGTGGCCGACAATTACGTCACTCTGGACGCCATTGCCCAGTTCGAGGGCAATGCGCGCGGCGTCGCCATCGTCTATCCCGGCATCACCGACGCCGAATTGGAATTCCTCGACAACCGGGGAATTCGCGGCATTCGCTTCTCGCTCGCCACCGGCACCGCTCCCGCCTCGACTGTCGACATGATCGAGCCGTTGGCGAAACGCGTTGCCCAGGTCGGCTGGCACGTGCAGATCAACATGAATGCCGATCAAATCATCGCGACCGAGAGCCTGTGGAGCCGTCTTGCCGTGACGCTCGTATTCGATCATATGGGACACATCCCGCAGCCCGCGGGCACTAGCCATCCGGCCTTCCAGGTCATACGCCGACTGATAGACAAGGGCCGGACCTGGGTCAAGCTGTCGGTCACTTACGACAGCAGCAAGGATGGTCCGCCCGGCTACGCCGACGTGAGCAAGGTCGCCCAGGCCTACGTTCAGGCGGCGCCGGAGCGCATGGTCTGGGGAAGCAACTGGCCGCACCCCAACGAGACGACCAAACCGGATGACGCGGCATTGTTCGACCTCCTGCTGCGATGGGCGCCGGACGAAGCAAAGCGCAACCGCATCCTGGTGCAGAATCCTGCGGCGCTCTACGGCTTTGTGAAGCCGGTATAAATCTCGGAGGGACTGGAGACTAGCGGAGACCGGGCCTCAAATCCCAAATTCCAAGTCCCAAGTCCGAAATCCAAAATTTCAAGTTCCAAATCCCAAATTCCAGATTCCAAATTCCAAGTCTCTAGTTTCGATGAATAGCGTGCCCAAACATCCGGTCATGGTCCTGTCGCTGATCCTGCCGCTGCTCGTGGCGCCATTCGCAGCGGCGCAGGTTCCATTTCCGTCGAAGCCGATCCGCATCATCGCGGCATTCGCTCCGGGCTCGACGCTCGATATCATGGCACGCATACTCGGGCCGAAGCTCAATGCGGCGATGGGGCAGCCGGTGATCGTCGAGAACCGCCCGGGCGCCGGCGGCATGATTGGCATGGACGCCACGGCCAAGTCCGCACCGGACGGCCACACCCTCGCCATCGGCGCGCTCGGGCCCAACGCCACGAACCCGGCGTTGTACGTGAAGACGCCATTCGACCCGGTAAAGGACCTCACCGGCGTGACGCTGCTCGCGACCGGGCCGGTCGTAATCGTCACCCATCCCTCGGTGCCGGCCAGGACGGTCAAGGAGCTCGTCGCGCTCGCGAAGGCAAAATCCGGGCAGCTCAATTACGGCACGCCCGGTGTAGGGACGAGCCCTCATCTTGCCGGCGAGCTCTTCCAGAGCGTGACCGGAACGAAAATCGTGCACGTACCCTACAAGGGCAATCCGGAAGCGCTGAACGATCTGATCGGCGGCCAGCTGAGCCTGGTCTTCTCCGGAATGCCGCCGGTCATACCGTTCGTCAAGGCCGGCCGGATACGTGCGATCGCAACTACCGGAGGCCAGCGCGCAGCGACCCTGCCGGAGACGCCCACGCTGGCCGAGGCCGGCTATCCCGGCGCCGGTATGGTGATCTGGTACGGCGTCGTCGCGCCGGGGGCTACGCCAAGGGAAGTAATCTCGAAACTCCACGCCGAGATCAACAAGGCGATGAAATTACCCGATGTCAGAGAGCGCTTCGTAGCGCTCGGCGCCGATCCCGCCATGAGCTCGCCTGAAGAATTCAGCGCGCTGATACGCGATGAATACGCGCGCTGGAGCAAGCTGATCCGGGCGGCCAATATCAAGGCTGAATAGCCGGTGCGCTCCTTCCGCGCTATCTGTCACTCGCCCTTGATTCCCGCCTCGCGCACGAGCTTTCCCCACTTTGCGTGCTCCGCCTTGATATAGGCGCGAAACGCCTCGGGAGTGCTCGGTGCGGGATCCAACCCTACGTCCTCCAGCTGCTTGCGCACCTCCGGCATGCCGAGCACGGCTGCGGATTCCTTGTGCATGCGCTCGACGACGGGTCCGGGCGTCTTCTCCGGAAAGACCAGCCCCATCCAGCCGCTCGCTTCGAATCCCGGATAGCCGGATTCGGCGACGGTCGGGACGTCGGGCAGCGACGGCTGGCGCTGCGTGCTCGTCACGCCGAGCCCCCACAGCCGGCCCGCCTTTACCTGGGGTCCCGCGGTGGACATGAGCGAGATGAGGCATTCGATCTGTCCCGCCATCGCGTCGATCACGGCGGGCGCACCGCCCTTGTAGGGCACATGGACCATGTTGATGCCGGTCGTCCTCAGAAAAAGCTCGGCGGCCAGGTGCGCAATGCTGCCGGTACCCGGTGTGCCGAAGTTGAGCTTTCCCGGCCGCTTCTTCGCGAGGGCAACGAGCTCCTTGATCGACCGCGGCGGCAGCGACGGATGTACCGATATCAGGCTGCTCACCCCGACCGCCTGCGTAATCGGCGCAAAATCGTTCAACGGATCGAAGGGCAGCTCGCGGTACATCGCGGGACCGATGACGAGCGAAGCGGCCGATGCCAGAAGCATCGTGTAGCCGTCGGGCGCGGCGCGGGCAACGAGCTGCGTGGCGATGTTGCCGTTCGCACCTGGACGGTTCTCCACGACGACTTGCTGGCCAAGCCGCGGCCCGAGCCGCGCCGCCATCGCGCGAGCGACGAGGTCGTTTGCTCCGCCGGAGGGAAAGCCGACGAGGAGTCGGACCGGCTTGACCGGATACGCATCCGCCGTCCATCCCGCAGATGGATACGAAACGATTGCTGCCGCGATCGCCAGTGGGAACTTTATTTTCAAGCGCGCTCCATTTCTTTTTCCATCGTAACTCAGTTTCACGGGAGCTTGCCACGCGACAGGTGATGGGTCCTGAGTCTCGGCTTCTGCAAGTGATGTCGCCGGCAACCGTCAGATATCACCCATCGCGCCTTTGCGCTTAATATGCGGCTTTCGCGGAAGATTTCGATATGTCGACCGTCACTCTCCAACAGGCCGAAGCGATCATAGACGCGATACTCGCGCGCGGACGCAGCCAGGATTGCCGGCCGCTCTCCGTTGTCGTGACCGACCCGGGCGCGCACGCAACCGCGTTCAAGAAGGAAGACGGTTCGGCGATGATGCGGTTCGAGATGGCGATGGGCAAGGCTTACGCCGCGCTCGCGCTCGGACGCTCCTCCAGCCTCGTGCGCGTGCGTGCCGAGGAGCGGCCGCTATTCATGAGCTATCTCATGAACGCGTCCGAGGGGAAGATCTTCGCCGAAGGCGGCGGCATGCTGATCCGCGACGCCCGTGGGGAAATCATTGGCGCCGTCGGCGTTACCGGTGACACGCAGGAGCGCGACGAGGAGCTCGCGGCGCACGGCATCCGCGCCGCCGGCCTGAAGACCGACGAGGATTGCGCGCAACTCGGCGCACACGTGCGCCTCAAGAACTAAAAGCCGTCATGGGTTATGCGTCATGGGCCATGGGTGTTACGTGATGCACGAGCAATTCTGCGCGCATGACCCATTACCCCTGACCCATCACGGGCTTTGATGTCCCTCGCCTTCCTCGTCTTCGCCCTCCTCGCCGGGCATACCTTCGCCTCGATGGCGATGACGATCGTGCCGGCGATCGCGCCGGCCATCGCACGCGACTATGGCGTCGATCCCTCCCTCATCGGCTACCAGATTGCCTTCGTCAGCCTGGGACAGGTCGCTTGTCTCATGTTCTTCGCCAATCTGAGCCGCAAGGTCGGCGCCTGCCGGGCGTACCAGATCGGGCTCGCCGGGCTCGCGTGCGGCATGCTGCTCGTGGCGCTGCCGTCGAAACTCCTGCTGCTCGCCGGATCGCTCGTCATCGGCCTGGGGCACGGGGTTCTGACACCAGCGTCCGCCTCGCTCTTGATGCGCTACTCGCCTCCCGCCAAACGCAATTTCCTGTTCTCGTTCCAGCAGACCGGCGTTCCGCTCGGGGGCATGAGCGCGGCACTCGTCGGGCCGGCCGTTGCGGTCACCGCTGGATGGCCGTGGGCGTTGGGACTGACCGCGCTGCTGCTTGCTTTCATGGTGATCGCATTGCAGCGGGGCCGCCCTTTCTGGGACACCGACCGCGATCCAGGTGCCGCAGTCGTAGCTGCCAACCCGTTCGAGGGCGTCGTGAGAGTCTGGCGCGACCGTCGACTGCGCGCGCTGGCGCTGACCGGCGGTGCCTATTGCTGGGGGCAGTTCGTAGTCATATCGTACACAGTGGTCGCCGCGGTGACCGAGCTCGGAATGACTCTCATCGTCGCGGGTACGGTCCTTACGATCGTGCACCTCGGCAGCATGGGCGGACGCGTCGTCGCGGGATGGCTTGCCGATCGGGCGAACGGAACGCGTGTCCTGGTCTGGAACGGGTGGCTGCTCCTCGCCACTGCTGCCGCCTCGTGCGGGATGGGCCCCGGCTGGCCCGCGATCGCTCTCTACATATTGTTTGCGCTGCTGGGCGTAGCAACCGGCGCATGGGCCGGCCTGCTGCTCGCCGAAAGCTCGCGGCTCGCGCCACACGGCCAGGCCGGCGCCACGACCAGCGGGGTCATGGTCTACGTAAACGCGGGAAAACTCCTCGGTCCGGTCGTCTTTGCGAATATCTACGCGGCGACGCAGAGCTATGGCGCATCCTTTGCTTCCCTTGCCGTGCCCGCTCTGCTTGCGCTCTACAGCCTGACAGCGCTCATCGGCGGTCGCGCGCACTGCAGGGAGGAGAAGCTGCCTGCATGAGAGCCATCGTCACCGCCTTTGCCGTGCTGGCCGCCTACGGCGGCGCGGGGGCCCAGGGCTATCCGGAAAAGCAGGTCGTCGTCGTCGTGCCATTCCCGGCGGGCGGCGCAACCGATCCCGTCGCCCGCGCCCTGACGCAGCGCATGAGCGAGATCTGGAAGCAGCCGGTAATCGTGCTGAACCGGGCCGGAGCCGGCGGCAACATCGGCTCGGAATCGGTGGCAAGATCCGCGCCGGACGGCTATACCTTGCTGTTTGGCACGACTTCGCTCGCAATCGGCCCCAGCCTCTACGCGAAGCTCTCCTTCGACGTGCTGAAGGATTTCGCGACGATCAGCCAGGCGAGCATCGCGCCGAACATACTCGTCGTGCATCCGTCGCTGCCGGCACGCTCGGTGAGGGAACTCGTGGCGCTGGCGAAGGCCCGGCCGGGCCAGTTGATTTCCGCATCGGCCGGCACCGGCACGTCCAATCATCTGTCGCTCGTCCAGTTCGTAAGCCTCGCCAAGGTGGACATCACCCACGTGCCGTACAAGGGCGCGGCTCCGGCAGTCGTCGATATCGTCGGCGGCCACGCTCACATGACGTTCGCTCCGGCGCCCGCTACGCTAGCGCTCGTCCAGGCGGGGCGCCTGCGGGCGCTGGGAGTTACGACGCCCGCACGCTTCTCCGCCCTCCCCGACATCCCGGCTATCGCGGAAACGGTGCCCGGCTATGACCTGACCTCGTGGGTAGGCTTTCTCGCGCCCGCCGCCACGCCGCGCGCAGTCGTGATGCGCATACATGCCACGCTGCTCGAAGCGCTGCGCACCCCGGCCGTGAAGGACGCTCTCGTGAAGTCCGGCTCCGAGCCGCTCGGCAACACGCCCGAGGAATTCGCCGAAAACCTGAAGCGCGAGCTGCCCAAGTGGAACAGGATCATCAAGGAGGCGGGAATCAAACTTGATTAACTCGTGACTGATAATGCGTGACTGATAAAACGTGACTGATGGAACGTGGTGCTCTAAGGCTCACGCATCACCAGTCACGAATTATCAGTCACGTTGTACCAGTCACGAGTCACCAGTCACGCTTTTTCAAAAAGGAGAGACTCATGAAGCACGGCAAGTGGATGTTGATCGCGGCAATGCTGGCAGCTATTTCATGCGCCCACGGCGCGCAAACGCTCGTAAACGAGCGCACGCTCTCGGTCGATGCCGCACTCGAGATCGCTACCGCGGCGCTCGCGAATTGCCGCCCCCACGGCGTGCCGGTCACGATTACCGTGCTGGACCACGCGGCGCGCGTCAAGGTCGTGCTGCGCGACGACGGGGCTAACCTTCACAGCTCGGAGCACAGCCTGCGCAAGGCTTACACCGCGCTGACCTACGGCATGCCCTCCGGTGAATACGGCAAACGTGCGGCGGCAAACCCGGGCAGCGCCGGGCCGCTGCACCTCGCCAACATCACCACGGCGGCGGGCGGCCTGCCCATCAGGGCCGGCAACACCATCGTCGGTGCGATTGGTATCTCGGGCACGCCGGGCGAGAAAGGCGGCGGCACGGCCGACGAGGGCTGTGCCCGCGCCGGCATCGAGAAGGTGGCGAAGGCGCTGGCGGGCTAGAGCCCTCATCACCCATCACTCATCACATGAAAATCATCGCCATCGAAGAGCACTTCACTACCCCCATGTACCGCCAGAACGTCGCCGCGAACGAGTTCCGCAATTTCTATCTCACGAGCCGCAGCGAACAGATCGGCCACGATATCGTCGCCGAGCTCGCGGACCTGGGAGCGCGGCGGCTCGCCCACATGGACGCCGCCGGCATCGACGTCCAGGTGCTGTCGTTCGGCTCGCCGGGACCGCAGGCATTCGGCGCGGAAATCGCGATACCCCTGGCCCGCGACGCCAACGACCGGTTGCACGAGGCGATGCAGGCCCACCCGAAGCGCTTCGCCGGATTCGCCGCGCTTCCCACCGCAGATCCCGAGGCGGCAGCCGGCGAGCTCGAGCGCGCAGTTCAAAAGCTGGGCTTCAAGGGCGCAATGATTCACGGACATACCCAGGGCGAGTTTCTGGACGAGAGGAAATATTGGGTCATATTCGAACGCGCCCAGGCGCTGGGCGTGCCGATCTACCTGCACCCTACTCTCGCTCACCCGGATGCGATCAAGGCTTACTTCACTGGGTACGAAGACCTGGCGCGCGCGGGATGGGGCTTTTCCGTCGACACCAGCTGCCACTTCCTGCGTATCGTCTTCGCCGGCGTTTTCGACGCGTATCCGGATCTGAAGATCATCCTCGGACACCTGGGCGAGGGGCTGCCGTTTGCGATGCATAGGCTGGACGACCATACGCGGCGCTCCGCCGCGCGCCGCGGCCTGCGCAAGACGCCGCTGCAGTATTTCAGGGACAACCTGCTCGTCACCACCAGCGGGAACTGGTACGAGCCGGCGTTCGTATGCACTATGCTCGCCCTGGGCGCGGACAACATCCTGTTCGCGGTCGACTGGCCGTACGAAGCGAACTCAGCCGGCATGAAGTTCTTCGAGAAGCTCTCCCTCAGCGATCACGACAAGAGCAAGATCGCTCATCAAAATGCCGAGCGCGTCTTAAAACTGTGACGAGTGACGGGTGATGGGTACTTAGAACCTAGTTATCGTAATTTTTTAAAACTAAGGGCAGCCAAGGCCGCCGTACGTTCATCGCAAACTGGTAGATGGCAGAAAATCGGATTCGGTCTTGGATTTCCAGCCTTTTTTTTCAGGACGTCAAAGTCAAGCTTCCAGAAAACGGCAATAAACATATTTTATGGATACCGGCTTCCACCGGTATGACGAACGGTTTTGAACCTACGGGCCATCTGCGTAAATCGGCGTTCATCGGTGGCTGTATTCGGTTTTTCTACTCTTCGCGGATGCCTGCATCCCTGATCAGCTTGCCCATCCTCGTCATGTCGGAATTTCTCATCGACGCCAACTCCTCCGGCGAGCTGCCGACGATCTCCATTCCATTGTTGAGGAACCGCTCTTTCACGTCCGCCTTGCCTAGGACGCGCACGATCTCCCGGTTCAATTGCTTGACGATCGCCGCAGGCGTCTTGGCGGGTGCAAAGATGGCGTATACCGATATCAACTCGTAGCCGGGCAGGCCCGACGAGGCCACCGTAGGCAACTCGGGAGCCAGGGCGGACGGCTGGGCGCTGGTAACCGCCAGCGCCCTCAATCTGCCCGATCTGACGTGCGAGGTCACCGCGCCCGCCGTGGCAAACATGAGCCGCAGCCGGCCGGCGATGAGATCGTTCACCGCCGGGCCGGTACCTTTGTAAGGGATGCGCACGATATCGACGCCCGCCATGGACTTGAATAATTCCGCCGCCAGATGTGCCGTGGAACCGGTGCCGCCCGAGCCGTAATTGAGCTCTCCCGGCTGGGCCTTGGCGAGGGCGATCAAGTCCTTGATGGAGTTCGCCGGCAGAGTGGAATGCACGACGACGATGTTCGGTGACTTCGCCGCACACGTGATCGGCGCGAAATCGCGCACGGGATCGTAGGGCAGATTGCTGCGCAGCAGCGGCAGGAACCACATGGCGCTCGCGTAGACCAGCAGCGTGTGGCCGTCGGGTGGCGCCTTGGCAACGATTTCGGCCGCTATGGCCCCGCCGGCGCCGCCGTGGTTATCCACGATGACCTGCTGGCCCAAATTGTCCGACAGCCCGCTTTGCGCGATGACACGCGCCGTGAAATCGACCCCGCCTCCGACTTCGGCAGTGACCATCCGTATGGGCCGTGCCGGGTAGCTCTGATCGGTCGCTGCTCCTGCGCCCAACGTTATTCCCAGCAGAACTATCGACGCGACGACGCGCGGCAGGGGCATGATCAGGGGCTTGAGACTAGGGACTTGAGAATAGGGACCACTTGAGGCAAGCGATTAGGACTAGATCAGAGACCAGGGAACCAGAAACTGGTCCCTAGTCTCCAGTCTCTGGTCACGAGTCAGGGATCACGAGTCACCGGGTTTTAGGGCTTGCCGCCGGAGCGTCTCGCCAGTTCCTTGAGCACCTGATCGGTGATGTCGATGCCGGAACGGGCATAGGTCGCCTGCTGCAGTATCAGATCGAACTTGCCCGCCTCCGCAACAGCCTTGATCGCG
>DATFWO010000169.1:0-13739 GCA_035259205.1 Burkholderiales bacterium
TGACTTCGGGCGCAACCGTGTCGCGCAGCAGGCCCAGGAGATAAGGCTCGTCCATCCATGAGGGGGTGGTGAAGTGGGTATTGCGCTCGGCACCGCCGAGATTGGGCATGACGTAGACGTTGCGCCGGACGACGGCCGCGATGAGCGCATCGTCCATGACGCGGTCGCGTACGAGATGCGCGAAGCTGTCGATACTCGCGTCGGCCAGCTCGAGCGCGTCCGCGTGATAGTAGATGTGGGCGGCGACGCGCAGCCCGGCCTTGTGGCCCTCGTCGATCGCCGCCCGGGAGAGCCGCGACGGGAGCTGCGGCGCGCGCCCGCCCCGGTCATCCACCCAGATCTTGATGGCGTTCACTTTCTTCGCCGCCTGCTCCTGCACGGCGCGGCGGATCTCGTCTTCGGTCGTGACCTCGTACGCCACGCCGGCATAGGCTGCCGCGCCCGGCCCTGCATTCGGCGCGCCGATGCCGCGCCCCGCGATCAGCAGGCGCGCGCCGCCGAGCCGGCCGCCTTCCTGGTCGGCCCGTATCTGGAAGGCAACGTCCCCTTTTTCTATGCCTTGCGACATGACGACCGCGACGCCGTAATAGAGCGCGCGATTGAGGTCGCTCGCGATGTTCTCGCGCGTGTAGTTTTCGGCCGAATACGTCAAACCCTTCTGGAATCCGGGATGGACGTGCGTGCCGATCAGCGCGGGCATGACCGTTTTGCCCCCGAGATCCACGCGCGCTGCGCCTGCCGGAGCCGCAAGCTCGCCTTTCCGGCCGATCCGGGAGATCGCGCCGCCGGTCACGATGAACGCCGAATTCTCGATCGCCTCGCCGCCGTCCCCGGGAATGAGCCGCGCACCTTCGTACACGACGGAGCTCGAGGATTCGGGCACGGTCGTCATCTGTTGACTGCCACAGGCCGCCAACGCCATGAATCCCGCAAACGCAAACGCTCTGAGTAACCGCATCGGCGTTCCTCCCAACATCAGCAACGCGGATACAATGTGCTTACCGGCGGTGCCGCGCAAGTGCGGCGCATCGCAGGACCCATCATTCATTACCCATCACGCCCCTGGACCGCGCGCTCTGGATCACCTGGTACGATCTTCCCGAGGCGCCGCGCGATGCGTATCTTTCGTGGCTCCATGGCAGCTACCTGCCCGCATTGCTGGAGCGGCCGGGGTTCCTGTGGGCGGCGCACTACGCCGCGGACGAACGGCCGGTACGCAGCTCGAAGAAGGAGGGCGTCGCACGCCGCTATCCGCCGCCGGGAACCGTGCCCGGAGGTCATCGCTACATCCTGCTGATGGGCGGCAAGGACGGGCAGGCGTTCGCCGACCCGACCCCCAGGCGTCTGAACGAAAATCTCCCCGACGAGGATCGGCGCATGCTGTCCCTGCGCGCCGGCGAAACATCCAACGTCATGATCGAGCATGCGCGAGTCCTCGGCCCGGACGCGGCCTCCCGAGCTCCGGGCGCACCCCCCAGCCCGTGCATACAACTGGGAAGCTACGTCTATGACGGCGACGAGGAGGACCTCTTCGCGTGGTACGCCCAATGGCGGCTGCCGTCGATGACGCAGATTCCCGGCTGTGTGGCCGTGCGCAAGCTCGTTTCCATCGCCGGGTGGGCCAAGCACGGAATTCTCCACGAGTTCACCTCCGCTGCCGCACGCAACGAGCATTTCGTCGATCACGAGCGCAAGCGGCATCCCGAAAAGGTGGAATGGTCCGATCGAATCACAGGGCAGGTGATCCATCAGCCCGGATCGCCTAATGTCGCACAACGCATCTGGTGCGCTGCATCCTCTTAAAAGAGAAAGCCCTGCGGACGCTCCGCCAAAAGATCGGTTTCTGGCCCAAGTTGGATAACGCTTCATCTGCAACGCATGATTTGAGACGATTTGTCCGGGACGCCTTATCTGGGACGCTTCATCTGCGACGCATCATCTGAGGCGGCGTACTTGGGACGCAACTATCCGAGACGCTTCACTTGGGACGGATCATCCGAGACGGTGTACCTGGGACGCTCTTGTCGTTGTCTTGCCCGTCATTCGCCGGTTGCGACTCTCCCGCCTCATCGGATGCGGCCGGCGAAACGGTGGAAGCACTCGAGCGATTGATGCGCGTCCATATCCACGCGACGACGTCGAACCAGTCGAACCGGCTGGCGCGGCCTCCCAGGCAGCGCTGCAGAAAATCCTCGGTCTTGCGCAGCACGGCAAGGCGGTGCGCCCAGTAGCCCATGAAGTGGCCCATCTCGGGGACCCGCAGATATTCGACCGGCTTGCCGGCCCGTTTTAATGCCTGCACCATGCGCTCGGCCTGGTCGATGCGCACGCGCACGTCCCGGGCGCCGTGCACGATCAGCACCGGCCGCTGGATTGCTTGCGCGCGGTGGAGCGGCGACTTCAGCGTCATCTGCTCGCGATCCTCCCGTATCGCCGGATCCCCAACGTAGTCGTGCCACTTCGACAGATCCACCGTCCAGTACGGCGGAAACGACTCGATCAGCGAGGCGAGGTCGGTCGGCCCGGCGAGCGAAACCCCGCAGGCGAACGTTTCGGGTGTCATGGCGAGACCGACGAGCGCCGCATAGCCGCCATAGCTCCACCCCATGATTGCGACCCGGGCGGGATCCGCGATGCCCCCGTCCACCGCCCAGCGCACGGCGTCGACCAGGTCGTCCTGCATGCGCCCGGCGAGCTCGCCAATACCTGCATATTCGAAGGCCCGGCCATAGCCGGTCGATCCGCGGAAGTCGACTTGCAACACCGCGTAGCCTCGGTTTGCGAGAAACTGGGCGTAGGACGCGTCTTCGGAGGAGACCGGATCGCCCCAGCTCGTGTGCATCCATGGGCCTCCGTGCACGAAGAGCACCAGGGGCAGCCGCCTGGGCTCGACGCCGGCTGGTAAAGTGAGGTAGCCGTGCAGGCGCAGGTCGTCCCGGCTCGCGATGACGACCGGCCGCATCGGCACGAGCGACTCGGCAAGGTCGTTCGGGACGGTGTCGGCGAGCGGGACGTAGGTGCGTGTGGTCCGGTCGACCAGATACAGCCGGCGCTGTGCGCTGGTGTAAACCGACACGACCAGGCGCTGTTCGGCGTCGTCGGCGCTGACGAGGTCGAGACCGTAAGGGTTGCTGCCCTGGGCATCCAGGAGCCCGCCGAGATCCTTGCGCAACTCCTGGTCCAGAATCGCAACGCGGGGATAGCCCGGCTGGGCGTACGCGACGAGCGGCGCCTGCGTGACACGGCTCATCACGACGTGCCCCACGTCGACTTCCGGGTCCTCGAACACTACCTTCTCCCAGCCGAGCGTCGGGTGCATCTCGACCAGTGCGATCCGGTCGCGCCCGCGGTTGGAGAGCGCCCACACCAGGGTCCGGTCCGCGCTCATGCCCAGCTGACGCAAGGTTTCCTCCGGCCGTTTCAACAGGGCCGACCGCCGCGCCGCGAGCGGCCGGCTTGGTCCTTCCGCGCGGCGCTGCGCGGCCAGAGATTTTTTCCAGCCCTGGAAGCTCCCGTCCGCGGCGGTAATCGGCGACGTGGCATCGCCTGGATTCTTTGCCACCAGAGTTTCCTGGCGCGTCGTGAGATCGATGCGATAGAGGTCGAACAGCTTGCGATCGCGCCGGTTGTGATACACGAGCACCTGGCCGGTACTGGAGGCCACGACTTGCTGCAACCCGGCCCTGACCCCGGGATACGGGGTCAGATCGGTCGGCTCCGCAGCCGGATCGTCGGTGTCGATCATGTACACGTGGGAGTTCTCGCTCCCTGTCGTATCGTCGGCCACGTATAGCAGCCACCGTCCGTTGGGCGTCCATCGTACGGCTCCGCCGACGCGATATTTGCGTATCTCGCCGCTCGAGTTGTCGCGCACATGAAGAAAGCTGCGCCCGAGAACAGGCGCGGTCCATGCGACCTTGCGGCCATCGGGCGAAAGCAGATAGCCGCCCCGCACCAGCCCGTGGTAGGCAAACTGGTGCGCCTGGATGAGCGGGGGCAGGCGGGCTTGCTTGAGCGCGGGGTGATCCGGGTCCGCCGTGCAGCCCGAGAACAACCCGGCGCAGCCCGCTGCGATCACTGCGACGGATGCGCTCCGGCGCAGGAGAGAACGCGCTACGAGTCGCATTGCCGCCTCCCGGAAATCTCCCATGCTCATCGTTCCTGATCGGGACGCGTCGGGTTCTCGGCAGCGCCAGGACGATAGACGTGTTGCTTCGGTCGTCGAAGTGCGGATTCAGTCACGTTTCTCCGGAAAGCTCCCGCTCGAATTGCCCCAAGCACCAGCTCTGCGACCGGAAAGTATTGTAAATCACGCATCTGTCGTTCTGGCCCGGGATTTGCTCTCGCGCTGTTCACAATGTCTCCTCCCAGCTTCGTATTAGAAAAAGGTGTGGTCAAGCGACTCTACGACCCTCTCGTGCGCGATGCGCGCGACCGGTTCGCGGGGCGTCCTGCCGTCGCCAGCCTGTTGTCGCCGGACACGAACCCGGCGGCTCTGGAGCGTTGCCTGCTCGCCTTTTGCGCCTACGGTATCGCCATGACCGACTGCGTGGAGAGCTGGATCCGGCGCGCGGCGGACCGCTGCGTCGAACTCGGCCTCGAGGACGTGGGGCACGCGCTGCACGCGCACGCGGCCCACGAGGCCGGCCATCATCTCATGCTGATTGCGGACACCCGCAAGCTCGTGGAACGCTGGAACTGCCGGCACCAGCCCGAGCTCGACGTGGATAAGGTGCTCGCCCTGGAGCTTCCCACCGGCGTCCTGCAGTACCGCGAGCTGCACGAGCGCACCATAGAGGGCGAAACGCCCTACTGCCAGCTTGCGATCGAGTACGAAATCGAGCAGCTTTCGGTCCGCTTCGGGCCCGTTTTCCTGAAGAACTGCCGGCGCCTGCTCGGAGACGAGATCCTCTCCGGGCTGACCTTCGTGGAGAAGCGCATCGAGCTGGACGCAAGTCATACCGTCTTCCATCGCCACCGGCTCGAAGCGTTGCTCGCTTGCAATCCGCGCTACGCCCGGTCGCTCGCGCAAGCCGGCAGTGACGCCCTTGCGGCGTACGCCGCTTTTCTCGAGAACTGCTGGGATGCGTGAGGCGCAGGCAGAGCGGATTCTGCCGCCGGGTCACTTGTCGCTTTGCTGAGCGCGCTGCTGCACCTGATCGATAGCCTGATCCACCTTCTGCTGCGCCCGCTCCTGCGTTTTTCTGCCCTGCTCCATTTCCTGCTTCTTGATGGCCGCGCCCGTGGCCGCCGTAGTCGCCGTGTCGGGACCGCAGCCGGCCAGAGCGGAAGCGACCACGAGCGCGAGCGACGATCGAGCGACAGGCCGCAACTCATTCCACGTTCTCACTGCGAAGCTCCTCCAATCCGCGCCGCTCGCGGGCGGCTAAATGAACCTATGGGTTCATAACTCAGGCACAGGCGAGGGTGTAGACATCCTGCACGCCTTCGGGCAACAGGTACTCGCGCCACGAGTTTCCGGCATCCTCGGTACCGAACACCTGGCCGCAACGGGTGACGCAATAGACCCGCGCCGGGTCGCGCGCGTGGGCGGCGACTGCCATCATGGTGCCGCGGGCTTTGACCCCGTGGTCGAAGCGCCGCCATGTCCGTCCGACATCTTCGCTGCGATAGAGCGAGCCGTCGTCGCCGCGGGCGGCCACCGACAGGCATGCGTACAGGGTTCGCGCATCGTGCGGCGAGACGATGACATCGCGGCAATAGGTCAAGGGCGAATAGCGTCCGATCTCCATGTCGCGCCAGGTAGCACCCCGGTCATCGCTGCGAAACAGCCCCATGCGCACCGCTAAAAAGGCCGTGCCTGGAGCGGCTGCGCTGACGGCGAAAGCGTGCGAGTCGAGCATGCCCTCCGCGTCGATATCGCTGCCGATGCGGCTCTTGAGATGCGGAGCGTCGGCCAGCTTGATGAGCGGTGCCGAAAGGTCGGTCCAGGTCTCGCCGCCGTCGGCGCTGCGGATGACTCCGCTCACCTCGAGCGCCGCGTACACGTCATCGGGGAGTCCCGGATCGACCACGATGCGCGTCACCCGCGCGGGAAATCCCATTTCGCAGTGTCCGGGAGATTTCGCGCCGGCGAGCCGCCGCCAGTTGTCGCCGCCGTCGTCGCTGCGATAGATGCCGATCGGCGCGACACCCGCATACATGACTTGCGGCCGTTTGGGATGAAAGGCGAGCGACCACACCACCACGCCGCGATCGGGAAATCCCAGCCGCTCCCAGCGCCCGCCGCCATCGGCAGTGCGATAAGGACCGTCTTGTGTCCCCGCGTAGATCACGTCGGGGTCGCGAGGATGCACCGCAAGCGAACGCACCTCTACGTGTTCGGGCAGTCCTGCGGTGAGCGGCTGCCAGTTCCCGTCGCCGGGAGAGCGCCGGAACAGCCCGCCGGGGTGTCGCGTCTTCCCGCCGGACACCCAATGACCCGCTCCTGCGTAGACCCTGGTTGTGCCGATAGTGGTCATATCGAATCGCTCGAACTGTCCTTGACCCGATTAGGATACTCAGCGGGCGGTGAGAAGGCAAAAGAGGAGAAGATCCGGCCTGGCCGATCTGCTCGAGCTCCTGCCAGGTAGGGAGCGGGCGGCGGCCGGTCATTCCTGCGGAATGCCCGATTCCCGCATGACACCCGTCCACTTCGCGATCTCAGCGCGCACGAACTCGGCGAATTCCGGCGGCGTGCTGATCTCTACCACGATGCCGCGACCCATGAGCTGCTCCCGCAGCTCACTGGTCCTGAGCAGCGCAGCGACCTCGCGGCTCAGGAGGTCCACGACGTGCTGCGGGGTGCCGCGGGGTACCATCATGCCATACCAGGTCCCGCTTACCAGATCGACTCCGGCTTCGCGCAAGGTGACGAGGTCGGGCGCGAGCGGCGAGCGCTGCGCGGCCGCGACGCCCAGCGATCTCAGCCTGCCCGCCCGCAGCAACTCCAGGGCGCCGCTCAGGTTCGGCAGGGCGAACTGCACCTCACCGCTTAACATCGCCGTCAGCATGGGGCCCGTTCCCTTGTAACCGACGTGAGTCACGTGGATGCCGGTGCGGCGTGCGAGAAGCTCGTTCGCGAGATGGCCTATGCCGCCCGTGCCGGGCGAGGCATAGAAGAGTTCGTTGGGCCGCGCCTTCGCGAGCGCGACGAACTCTTTGACCGTCCTGACCGGGAGCGCTGGATGCGTCGCGAGCACGAACGGCACCGAGCCGACCGAGCCGACCGCCGCGAAATCCCTGATCGGGTCGTAGGGCAGCTTCCTGTAATAGGCGGCTGTGACCGAGTGCGACGCGGTGCAAAATAGCACCGCGTAGCCGTCCGGCGCTGACTTGGCGGCGACATCCGTTCCGAGCACGCTGGCGGCGCCAGGCCGGTTGTCGATGATGAAGGACTGGCCGAGCTTGTCGGTGAGCTTCTGCGCGAGCATGCGCGCGGCGATATCCGAACCGCCTGGCGCAAACGGTACTATTATCCGCACGGCACGATTTGGATAGTTGTCGCGCGGAACGGTCACCTGGGCATTCGCGACCAGAGCCGCGTTGAGGGCGACCGTCAGCAGCGGCGCGAAAAATACCGGGGCCAGGCTTCGCCCATTCATCGCTTTGTATCCTCCGGGGCCGATACGGTGCTGCTCAGCGCTGCTATCCGGTCGTGGATCGCCTGCTTCAACACGAAGCCTTCGACGCGACGCTGCCGGCGCGTGCGGAACGCGCGCTCCGACGGGATCAGGATCTCCTCGACGCCCGGCTGGCGCGGAGTGGCTTTAACGCGCGCTATCAACCGGGCAAGCTGCTGCCTGAACTCCTCGGCCGGAGTGAGCAATCCCGGATCGAAAGCAAGCAGCAGGAAGCCGAAATCCTGTACCTGTCCCCGCACCGTCGCGGCCCCGGCGAGCAGCCCCAACGCCTGCACCATGAACGACAGGCCATGCCCCTTGTGTCCGCCGAAAGGAAGGATGGCGCCGGCGAGCGCCGCCGCGGGGTCGCGTGTGGGCCGGCCGTCCGCGTCGATCGCGGCGTTCCCGGGCAGCAGCTCTTGCAGGCGAAGGGCATGCAGCAGGTCGCCGTGATTGATTGCCGCAGTGCCCATGTCGAAGATCACCGGATCGGGGTCGCCCGGAACTCCAAACGCGACCGGATTGGTACCGAACGCGGGAGCGCGGCCGCCGAGCGGCGCAACCACCGGCTGGCTGCAGGCGAGGTGCAATCCGACGAAGCCGGCGCGAGCGACCATCTCGAGGTAATAGGAATTGCGGCCCGAGAGATAGCTGTTGTGGAGACCGACCAGCGCGAAGCGGCTCGCCCGCGCCTTTTCGATCGCGACCTGCGTAGCGCGATACATGGCGTAGAGGCCGACGTAGTTGCCGCCGTCGATGACCGCCGAGACGGGCGTCTCGTGCATGATACTGACGGGCCTGCGCGCCTGCTTAGTATAGGGGTGCTCGGCAAGAGTCACTATGCGCGTGAGCCCCAGCGCGTCGTAGCCGCACAGCTCCGCGTCAACCAGGTTGGTCGCGATGATGCGGGCCTCTTCCTCGCTGTAGCCGATGCGCTGCAGCGCGCGTTCTCCGAAAGCCAGCGCCTGTTCCGCGGTGAAGCGCACGCCGGACACCCGGCTCTCTTCCCCCGATCGCTCAGTCGATGCGGATGCGGGCATCGTTGATCGCTTTCCTGTCGACGAGATGCATCGATGTGCCGGTGCCGGTCGAGGCGTAGTTCGCCACCAGCGCGCCAGCGAGCACGATCGACGAGCGGATGAATTTCACGCGGTCACTCCTCGCGTATGCCTGCGGCCTTGACCAACTTGGCAACGCGCGCCATCTCGGACTTGATCGAGACGCCCAGCTCCTCGGGCGTGCTGCCGACGACCTCGATCCCGAGGTTCTTTAGGCGCTCCTTCACTTCCGCGTTGTTCAGCACCCGCACGATCTCGTAATTCAGGCGGTTGACGATCGCCGCAGGCGTCCGCGCCGGAGCGACGATCGCCTGGGGCGATACCGATTCGAAACCGGGCAGACCCGATTCGGCCACTGTCGGAACCCCGGGAAAGAGCTCGGAGCGCCGCGCGCTGCCGATGGCGAGGCCTCTCACCTTGCCTTGCTTGGCGTACTGCCAGGCCGACGCCGCGCCCGGAAACATCAGCCCCACCTCGCCCGTCATGACCCCGATCAGGGCGGGGCCGCTGCCCTTGTACGGAACCCGCACGATGTCAACGCCGGCCATGAACTTGAAGAGCTCACCCGCAAGATGCGGAGCAGCACCCAGCGTGCCCGCCGCGTAGTAGAGCTGACCCGGTTTTGCCTTTGCGAGCGCGATCAGATCCCTCGCCGACTTCACCGGCAGCGACGGATGCACGACGAGCATGCTGGGGGAGCTCACGGCGAGCGTGACGGCCGCAAAGTCCTTCACCGGGTCGTACGGCACGGAGCGCATCAGGGGCAGCAGCCACATGGGGCTGCCGTTGGCGAGCAGCGTGTAGCCATCAGGCGGGGATTTCGCGACGATTTCCGTCGCGATGGCGCCGCGATTGTCGATGATCACCTGCTGGCCCAGCGCCGCGGCAAGGCCCGGCGCGTACATCCGGGCCACGACGTCCGACCCGCCGCCGGTCGCGGGCGCGACGATACGAATGATCCTGCTCGGGTACTGATCCTGCCCGACAGCCGCACCGGCGGCGAGGCAGACTGCAGCGCAGCCGGAGACTGCCAGAAACCGCAACGGGGCGCGAGATGAGGCGGGCAACCCGTCACCCGTCACTCGTCACCCGTACCTGGTCACTCGCCTCACTTGAGGCGCTTCAGGACTTTCACCCGCTGAACGGTGTCGCCGGCGAGGTGCGTCCAGACCATCGCGTCGCGCACGAGCTTCTCGGCGCGCGCGTTCATCATGCAGCCCTCGGCGCCGTGGATCTCCACGTTGAGGCGCGTCACTCTCTGGATGACGTCGGTCGAGTAGTTCATCACGAGGCCGGCATTCGCGGAGTGCTCCCCGCGATCGTGGAGCCATGCGACGCGCATCACGTAGGAGCGCAGCGCCTCCGTCATGGCGTACATCTCGTTGATCCGCAGCTGCACGAGCTGATGCTCCATCAGGTATTTCCCTGCGCGCTTGTGCGTCCTGGCGTAGCCCATCGTCATTTCGCACGCGTCGTCGCACACGCCCAGCGCGTTGGCCGCGAGCTCGAGATCGCCGAACAGGTCCCCGCCGGTGGTGTCGCCCCTGCCGGACTTGACCGAGCCGGTACCGACATCGCCCACGACATTGGCGTGCGGCACGCGGGCGTTCTCGAATATCAGCTCCGCGTTCTGGTAGAAGCGCCAGCCGCGCTTGTTGAACACCTTGCCGATCCGAAAACCGGGCGTGCCTTTCGGCACCATGAACAGCGTTCCGCCCTGCTTGATGCTGACGTCCGGGTTGGTCCGGCAATCCACGAAGAAGAGGCTGCCGACGCTGCCGTTTGCGATGAAGCATTTCTCGCCGTTCAGGATCCACTCATCGCCGTCGCGCACCGCGCGCACGCGGTATCCCGCCTTGGGATCGTCCTCGGGCGGCATGCGATTGTCGGAACCGGCGTTGGGCTCGGTGATGCCGCGGCCCATGACGTAGCGGTGGTTCGCGAGAAAAGGCTTCAGGAAGCGCTCTTTCTGGTCCTGCGTGCACGCGGAGGCGATGAGATGGCTCCACTTCCAGTTCTGGCTGAAGGCCTTGGAGATGGCGCTGTCGCCGCGCGCGAGCTCCGCCATCACCAGCGCCTGCGATACGAAGTCGGCGCCAGGTCCGCCCCAGTCCTTGGGAACTGCCAGGGTGCGAAAGCCGAGCTTCGAGCCCTTTTCCATGATGGTCCAGTCCCACGGCTCGAACGCGCCTTCGGTCTGATCGCGCTCGAGCGAGATCGGCCGGATCTCGTCTTCCGCGAACTTCCGCGCTTCGGTCTGCCAGCCGCGCTGCTCTTCGTTCAGTGCGAAGTCCATCTCTTCTCCTTGAAGAGGTGACGATTATGGGTGACGAATAATGGTGACGAGTACAGGTGACGAAAGTCGCGCTTTGGATTCGCCACGGCCCTTCGTCACCTGTATGTCGTCACCCGCACCTCGTCACTCTCTCACCGCTAGGCGGCCAGCGGCCGCTGATAGCCGGCCACAGCCTCGGCGATGCCGAGCTTCGCCGCCCCGTCGGTTTCTTCCGAATGGAGGAACACCATCGCATCGTGCACGTATTTCTGCAGCGGCATGTCGCGCATCACGCCCATGGCGCCGAAGCACTCCGCGGCGAGCAACGTCACGTCCTGGATCGCCTCTGCGGTGTAAACCCGGGCGATAGTGTGGAGCGGCAGGTCGGACAAGCTGCGCCTGCTGACCGCATCGGGATGGTCCGCGGCCCATGCGGCCTTCCAGATCATGGTGCGCGCCAGCTCCAGCTTGATCGCGCAGTCGGCGAGCTTGGTGCCTATCGCCTGGTGCTCGATGATGTTGCGCCCGCCCTGCCGGCGCAGCTTCGCATACTCGACCGCCGCGTCGTAGGCGGCGCGGCCGACGCCGAGATTGACGGCGGCCATGACCGCGACCGCGCCTGCCGTCTCGGTTGCCGCGCCGATGGGATCCTGACCTTCCCTGCCGAGCAGCTGATCTGCGGGGACCCGGCAATCCTTGAACGCAACCTCGGAACCCGTGCCGTGAAACCAGCTCCGCATCTGGCTGCCGTTGGAACCGGACCGCCCGAAGGTCGTGGCGGGATCCCGCACCGTCATCCCTGTCGCGCCGCGCGGAATGAGCACGGTGCTCAGACCGTTCGCGCCCGTCTTTCTGGAGTCCGTCCGCACCTGCACCGCGAAGAGCTTCGCGAGCGGCGCGTTAGCGACGAGCGCAGCCGTCCCGTTCACGACCCACTCGGTGCCGTGCTTCACGGCGGCCGGCTCGCTGCCCGCTTCCTCGACGAGCGGCCGGTGATAGCTCCAGCCGATGCCGGCGCCCGGATCGCGACCCGCATACGCCAGATGGTAGCGATCGTCCTCGACGAATTTCGAAAGACTGGCGGCCCGCTGGGCTGGTGTCATCAACCTGTCGAACAGCAGGTGACCGAGCGTGGAAGTCCGCGCGAGGACGGCGGCGAGGTCCACGTCGCCTGCAGCAAGCTCCTCCATGACGATGCAGGTCGTGAGCGTATCGGCGCCCGCGCCGCCGGCCTCCTCGGAAAGAGCGAGAGTGCGCAGGCCCAGTTGCGCGCCCTTGTCGAGCGCGTCCAGCAGGATCGGCTTGTCGAACGGCTGCAGGCGGTCCGGATGAGTCGCTGCGGGCTTGACCTCGCTTTCTACGAAGTCGCGTACCGTGTCGCGAAACTCGAGCTGTTCCGCGGTGAGATGCAGATCGTACATGTCCGTTGCTTCCGGCTGATTTGAGAGCTCGAATTTTACTAGATCACCGCAATTTCAGGATGTGGAACGGACCCGTAAGGATGAAGGATGAGGGATAAAGGATGACCCCAGCAGTGCGGGTCATTTTCAGCAAAGCCGGGGCATCCTTCCGCCTTCCGCCTTCATCCTTGGCGATAGATGGCCACCTTCAGGCGGCCAGCGATCGCCCAGCCGCGATACATGCCTTCGCTCACGAACGGCATCGCGACATTTCCCGAACGGTCCACGGCTATCAGCCCGCCGTCGCCGCCGAGCGCCGTGACCCGCGCCAGCGCACTGCGCGCGGCGGTTTCCAGGGTCTCCCCGCGATAACGCATGCGCGCCGACACGTCGTAAGCGAGTACGGCGCGCATGAAGTGCTCTCCGGAGCCGGTTCCCGAGACGGCGCACGCGGCGTTGTCGGCGTAGGTACCGGCGCCAACGAGCGGGGAATCTCCCACGCGCCCGGCCATCTTGGCGGTGTAGCCACCGGTCGAGGTTGCCGCCGCGAGGTTGCCCGCGCGATCGAGCGCCACGGCACCAACCGTGCCATGACGGTCCGCGGCAGTGGCTGCTGCGTGGGCGCGCGCTCTCGCCAGCGCTACTTCGCGCGCCGCCGTCGAAAAATAACGGGGCGGGACCATCGCCAGTCCAGCGGCGCGGGCAAAGCGATCGGCTGCCGCACCGACCAGCAGGACATGCGGGGTGCGCTCCATCACGGCGCGCGCCGCGAGCACCGGGTTCTTCGTTCGGCGGACCGCAGCTACCGCGCCGGCGTTGCAGGTTCCCCCGTCCATCACCGCAGCGTCGAGCTCGTGCCGGCCATTGGCATTGAAAACCGCGCCCCGGCCCGCGTTGAACAACGGCGTATCCTCCAGGACGACCACCGCCGCCACCACCGCATCGATGCTGGCCCCGCCGTCCTCGAGCACCGCGTAGCCCGCTCGCAGGGCAGCGGTGAGCGCGGCGCGGTATTCCCGCTCGCGCCGCTCCGTCATCCGGTCGCGCGCTATGGTGCCGGCACCGCCGTGGACAGCGAGAACGGGGCTCGGCGGATCGGATCTTTGTTTCACGTGAGAAGCATCAACGCCTGACACCAGAACCTATCTCAATAATAGGCGCGTGATGCGTTGTGGCCAGGACGGACCGTATGCGAGGCGCACGGCGCAGGCCATATGTCGATATGGTCAAGTCGGGCAACGATGCAGACGGCGCGCCGCAGGGAGGAGCAGGGGCCCCGATGTCTTCCGGGGATGCGACCCCGCAGGTGCGCAAGCACGCGTTCAAGTGCGGCGCTGTGGCCCGCTCCCGGGTCGCACCTACGCGTGTACGCGCAGGCACTGCT
>DATFWO010000170.1:0-23342 GCA_035259205.1 Burkholderiales bacterium
CGGCCAGATTCCCCTCTGTTTCCTGTCGACCGTGGCCTCGCTGCCCCACGTCAAGGCGGGACGGGTGCGGGCGCTCGGCATTTCCGGCCGCAGCCGCAGCCCGGTCGTACCCGAGGTGCAGACCATCGCGGAGGGCGGTGTCCCGGGATTCGAGTTTTACCTGTGGCAGGCGATGATCGTTCCCGCCGGAATTCCGCGATCCATCATGACGCGCTTGAACAGCGAAGTGAACGCTGCGCTCAATCACGCGGAGAGCAAGGAGCGCCTGGTGAGCCTGGGCGCCGAGCCGACGCCGAGCACACCGCAGCAGGCCGACGCGCACATCCGGGCGGAAATCGAGCGCTGGATGAAGACGCTCAAGCCTCCCCGTTGATGCGGAGCGAGGCAAGCTGTCGCCGCTAAAGTGGCGAAGGCGCTAACGCTAGTGAAGTACTTTTACTTCACCGCTTCACTGTTGCGCTCGTCAGACCGACGTCGATGAAGATATCCACAGGTCTCGTCCGGAACACCGTTGTAGGGGCCATCGCATGCGCCGCCGGCGGCGTCTTGCATGCGCAAACGTATCCGGCCAGGGCCGTGCGCATGGTGGTCCCGTTCGCGCCGGGCGGCGGCACGGATGTCATTGCTAGGTACCTCGCCGCGGGCATGTCCGAGTCGATGAATCGGCAGGTGGTCGTGGATAACCGCGGCGGCGCCAACGGCATCGTCGGCACGGAAATCGTGGCGCGCGCCCCGGCGGACGGCTACACGCTGTTGTTCGTGTCCAGCCCGCATTCCGTGAATCCCAGCCTGTATGCAAAGCTGCCTTACGACACCTTGCACGATTTCGCGCCGGTCTCGATGGTCGCGACGTCTCCCTACTTTTTGGTAGTCCATCCCTCGCTGCCTGCGCGCAACGTGAAAGAGCTCATCGCGCTGGCGAAGGCGCGGCCGGAGGAGATCACGTATGGTTCCGGCGGCAGCGGCAGCTCTGCCCATCTGGCCGCCGAGTTGTTCAACCAGATGGCGGGAGTGAAGCTTCGCGAAATCCCGTACAAAGGCGCAGGGCCGGCGCTGCTGGCGGTGTTGTCCGGCGAGAGCGCAGTGGTCTTCGGTAATGCCTTGACGGTGAAGCCTCACCTACAGAGCGGGCGGCTGCGCGCGTTGGGCATAGCCAGCGCCCGGCGCTCGGCGTCTGCGCCGGAGATGCCCACGATCGCCGAGGCGGGCGTGCCCGGTTTTCGGGCGGATGCCGTGCTGGGGCTGCTCGCGCCTGCGCGCACGTCGCGCGCCGTTATCGAAACGCTCAGTGCCGAATTGCACAAGACGATGCGTCTGCCGGGTGCGATTGACGCGATGCGTGGCATGGGCGTGGATATTGCGCTCTCCACACCGGAGGAATTCGGGCGTCTGATCGAATCCGAGATGCAACGCTGGGGCAGGGTGATCCGCGCGCTGAATCTCAAGCCGCAGTAAGCCTGTACGTCACGTAACGTTCCGATCAGAGCGCCTCTCGCAACACGCTATCGTCGATGAGCTCGGCCAGCGCATCGCGGGTGCGCGGCTTGCGGCCCTGGATCGTGGCGATCCACACGTCCTGCCGTTCGAAAATATCGAGCAGATCACTTGCCAGGGTACCGGGGTAGGTGAGGTAAGGCCATGCGGCCCGAACCGTTTCGATATCGAGCTCCGCAGCCTGCGCCACGAGCTGGCAGCCGACTTCCGGTTCCTGCTTCAGCCGTCGCGCGGCGGCGATCAGCGCCCGCACGAAAGCGACGATGCGCTGCCGCAACGAAGGATCGTCGAGGTTGGCCTGGGTGGTGCAAAGATTGAACTTCTCGGTGTAAACCGCCGGATCGCAGAACTCGACGGCGTCGCCCCCGACGGCGAGCCTTGCTCTCTGCACCTGCGGCTCCCAGAGCGCCACTGCACCGAGCTCGCCGCTGCGCAGTGCCTGCGGCAACAGGGTCAGCGGCGCCTGCGTTCTGGCCATGAACGGCACGCTCACGACGTCAGCCTGCGTGAGGCCGACCGTGCGCAGCATGCAGTCGAGAAAGTATGCGGCCGATGAATGAATCTGGGTTCCTACGCGCTTCCCGCGCAGGTCGGCAAGCCGGGCAATGCCGGCGGAGCGGCGGGCCACGATGCGATAGGGGCACTCCGCGACGGTGAAGATGAAGCGCAGGTCGGGTTGGTCGACGGACGCGCGCAATGCCTGCGTTTCGGAATTCGTCGCCAGGTCGGATTGCCCTGCGGAGTCGAGGCTGGCGAGGTCGCTCGATTTCCCCCAAAGGGACATGACGCTGCCGTGCGCAACCACGGTCTGCCCGGGATAGATCCGTCCTGCGGCCAGCAATACCGGCGCCATTTCCAGGAGGGACAAATTACCGTAGATACGCAGTGCTTCCGGGCTGCTTCGGCTCGATGAAGTCATGCAGCCAATGCTCACTCCGCGGTAATGCCGGCGCGCTTGATGACGTGGGCCCACTTCGGCAGCTCGCCGCGCAGGAATGCGGCGAAGTCCTCCGGTGTGCCGGACACGGTCTCGCCGCCCTCGGCGAGCACCATTTTCTGCACCTCGGGCGTTTCGAGTATGGCCACGATCTCCTTGTTGAGGTGGTCGATAATCGCGCGCGGGACTTTGGCCGGCGCCAGAATCCCTAGCCACGAAGTCGATTCGAACCCGGGGTATCCCTGTTCCGCCACGGTCGGCACGTCGGGGAGCATCCGGGCGCGCTTCGCGCCGGTGGTGGCGATTGCCCTGATCTTCCCCTCCCTCACGAACTGGGCCGCGGACGCGAGCGACGTGCCCATGTAGGTGACCCGCCCGCCTCGCAGATCGATCATCGCGGGGGAGGCGCCTTTGTAGGGAACGTGCGTTACGTCGATGCCGGCCGTCTGTTTGAAGAGCTCACCGGCGATATGGCTGGAGCTTCCGATGCCCGCCGTTGCGTAGGTTAGCTTGCCGGCGGGATTGCGCTTTGCCGCGGTGACCAGGTCCTTGATCGACGCCAGCGGCGAGTCCGCGTTGACCACCATGACCGACGGCGCTTTGCTGATCAACGTAACGGGCGCGAAATCCTTTACCGGATCGTAGCTGTTCTTCGCCCGCAGCGCCGGCACGATGACGAGGTTGCTGGTCTGCCCGATCCAGATCGTGTAGCCGTCAGCAGGTGCTCTCGCTGCCAGCTCGGCTCCGAGGGCGCCGGCCGCGCCCGCCCGATTGTCCACCACCACCTGCTGGCGCAGCGCTTCGGCGAGCTTGGGCCCGATGATGCGCGCATAGATATCGGTGCCCCCGCCCGGCGGGAACGGTACGATGAACCGGATCGGCCGCGCCGGGTAGGCCTCCCCCGCGACGGGCCCGGCCGCAATGCCGCCCGCCACGAGCAACAATGCAAGCGTAACGCTGATTGCCGAGCTCATCTGGTCCTGCCTACGAGGCGGCGCCTCGACCTCGACCGCCGGCCAGCCCACTGCTCACCATTTACCACTCACGCCTGGGGCCGGTGCCGCTTGACCGCCTCCGGATGCGTCGAGTCGGCGCCCATGTAGATGCCGCGCTCCCAGGTTCGCTTCAGCGGATCTTTCACCTTGAGTGACATGCGGCCGATGCCCTGGATTTCGATTTCGACCGTTTCGCCGTCCTGCACCGCGCCCAGCCCTTCGTGATTGGTGCCGCACGCGATCAGGTCGCCCGAGTTGAGAGTCATGATCGTCGTGGCGAACTTGATCAGCTCCGGAACGCGATGCTCCATGTCGTCGGTGTTGTAGTTGTGGCGCAGCTGGCCGTTGTTCCACAGCCGAACGATCACATCGTTGGGCTCCGGGATCTCGTCCGCGGTGGCAATGCAGGGACCGATGGGCGCGAAAGTATCGAATGACTTGCCGAGCCAGCTGCCGGCCTTCCACGTCCTTCTGCCTTCGCCGCGACCGGTCACATCGATCAGGCAGGTGTAGCCGAACACCGCGCTGCGCCAACTCTCCTCGCTCACGTTCTTCGCGGGCCCCTTGATGACGATCGCGAGCTCGGCCTCGTGCATGAACATCCAGGGCTCGGTGAATTCCGGCAGCACGATCGTGTCGTCCGGTCCGATCACCGCGTCCGGATTCTTCAGGAACATGTTGAGGGTCCGCGCCTCGCGCTGCGCGTGCTCCCAGTAGTTGGCGATGCAGCACAGGATCTTGCCGGGTCGCGGCAGGGGCGGGAGCAATCTCACCGCGGCGAGCGCCTGCGCTTTGGCGCTCCCGGCCAGGCGCTCGAGCTCCGGGCGCAAGCCTTCGAAGCCGTCGATGATGCCCTGCATGGTCAACTGCGGCGTGTAGTTCCTCGGAGCGGCATCCGCGATGCTGACGACCCCGCGCTCGGTGAGCAGACCGGGCAACGCCTCGCCAGCTCCGCCGCTTCGAAACAACACCAGCTTCATGCTTGCCTCATCCTGCTGGCTGGCGCGCCTTCCGGGCTCGCACAAGTCGCGCGTCACCAGTCACGAGTCGCCTGTTTCTCAGACCATCGGTCCCGGCCTGGAAACGTAGTTTTCCTTGATGCCGTCGGCGGCCCAGCACGCCAGCATGCCGATGGTCTCGGTCGGGCCCTGCGCGGCGTTCTGCGGGAATGCGCTGCCGCCGACGACGAAGAGATTCGGGACGTCCCAGGACTGCAGGTACTTGTTCACCACGCTGGTCGAAGGGTCCGACCCCATCACGGCGCCGCCGCAGTTGTGCGTGCTCTGGTAGGGAATGATGCTGTACTTTTTCGGCACGGCGTGGGCGTGGTAGTGGGCCGGCTTGCAGGCCTTCGCGATCTCGATGCAGCGCTCGTACATCCACCTCGCCATCTTCTGCTCGTTCTCGTGCCAGTCGAACGTCATGCGCAGCAGCGGCAGCCCGTAGGCGTCCTTGTAGGTCGGATCGAGATCGAGATAGTGCTGGCGGTAGCTCATGCAGGAGCCGTGGATATGGATACCGAAGGTGCGCCGGTAGTTGTGCGCGACCGCCTTCTTCCACTCCGCGCCCCAGCGCGGCGTGCCATGGGGCAGAGGCTTGCCCTTGATCGGCGAAGCCCCGGAGTTCGGAACGTTGATATAGGCGCCCCCGACGAAGCCGAGCTTCGAGCGGTCGACCACGTCCCCGTTCAGGTCGTCGATCGACGTGTTCACCATCCCGCCGCCGATGAAGGGATTGAACTCCTTGTCATCGAAGAAGAGGTGTACCCTGCCGCCGACCTGGTAGGAATAGTTGCGGCCCACGACGCCGCGGCCGGTCTGCGGATCGTAGGGCTTGCCGATGCCCGAGAGCAGCAGCAGCCGGGTATTGTTGAAGCAGTAAGTCGCCAGCACCACGATGCTCGCCGGCTGCTCGACCTCCCGCCCGCGGGCGTCGATGTAGGTGACGCCGGTGGCCTGCTTGCCGCTCGAGTCGGTGTTGACCTTGATGACGTTGCAGAGCGGCCGCAGCTCGAAGGTTTTCTGCTTGTAGAGCGCGGGCAGGACTGCGCTCAGGGGGTTCGCCTTGGCGCCCTGCGAGCACACGTGGCTCGAGCAGAACCCCCCGCGGTGGCATTCCAGCAGCTGCACCTTGTAGAGATTGTTGTAGTCCCGCGTCATGCCGGCGCCCGGCCCCTGGAATGGCACGTAGCCGAGGTCCTCGCACGCATTTGCGAAGATCTCGCCCTGGGGCGTGCGCTTCGTCGGAGGATTCGGATACTCGCGCGAGCGCGGCCCTTCGTGCGGGTTTCCTCCCTCCCGGATCTCGCCGTTCAGGTTGCCCGCCTTGCCGTGGACGCCGTAGATGTGCTCGAACATGTCGTAGTACGGCTCGACTTCGTCCCACGTCACGCCCCAGTCCTGCGCCGTACAGTCTTCGGGAAAGAAGCTCTTGCCGTAACGCTCCGTCACCTGCGAGCGGATCTCGAAATCGTGTGGAAGGAAGCGCCGCGCGTTGCCGCCCCAGTGCGCGGCGGTGCCGCCGACCATCTCGCCCGGCTTGAACGAGCCCAGCTCGCGCATCGGCAGCGCGATTTCCCGCGCGTTGTTGCGGAAGGTAATCGTCTCGCGCGACAGGTTCTGAAAGATGTCGCTGTGGCGGTCGAACTTGAGCTCGTCGTGCACGTAGGGCGCGACGAAATCGGTCTGCGGGTCGATCATCCGGCCACGCTCTAGACAGAGCACGTTCAGGCCCGCGTTCGCAAGCTCCATGGACATGATCGAGCCCACGACGCCGCTGCCCACGACCACGGCGTCGACCGGTTTCATTTTCGTCGTCACGTTACTTTCTCCCTTCCTGCTTCAGCATGACGTGCTTCGCGAAGCCCTGTGCGTCGGTCTGCGCCTGTTTCATCTGGATGTCGAGGATGCTCACCGGCTCGGCGCGGTAGGGCTCGGGATTGTCGAGGTGGTCCTTGTAGGCGCTCGAGGGCACGCCGGGAAATCCGATGAGCTTCCATCCCACCTTGCCGCGGTTGCCGCCGTAGAGCGGGTCGGCGAAGAAGCCTTCCTCGGTATTGCGCCACAGCAGGTCGAAAAAAAGTTTCGAGGAGAGCGACGGCAGGTCGACTGCACCCTTCTCGAGCGCCTTCAGCATCTCGTCCTGCTTCTCCGCTTGCAGCTGATCGAAAGGCCGTTCGTGCCGGGCGCGGCAGATTGCGTTGATCTCCTGGATGCCGATCCGGTAGATCTCCTGGGGCGTCAACCGCGACTGGAAGCCCTGCTCGGGCGTGCCCTCGAGCCACGGACCCACGCGGTAATTGCGGCCGTGCGTGCCCCACGCGCTGCACAACTGACGGTCGATGTAGCAGGTGACGCCAGCGTCCCTGCCGCCCGGCCCGAGCTCGTCGGTCGGTATCAGTCGCTCTACCGCCGCATCGAGAAAGCGGATTTCCGGCTGTGTCAGGTAGCCGTATGCGTGTAGAAGTGCGGACTCCGCCATGCTTGCCCTCCAGTAGGTACCCAATAGAAGGATTGTAGTGCCCAAAACGGCTATAAGTCTGGTAGTCCACCACTCGAAACGAGCGGTGAACGGTAACGGTGAACGGTGGTTTTGCGTTACCGCCCCAGCAGCACGACAGTGCTGCGGGGGTTGGCGATGTAGTGATCCGCGGGATCGACGGGCACCTCCCGCCCGGGGGCCGCGAAGTCCTGTCCGGCAGGCAGGCTCGTGTCGATGATCCGGTACCAGCGCTCCCCGTGCACGGGCGGCGGGAGCGCCACCCACTGCGTTTCGTGATGAGCGTTGAGGATCAGGAAGAGCACGTAGTTGCCGGTGCCCGCCGCCTCCTCGCTGCCATCGAGCCGGTAGCAAAGGGTCCGCTGGGCGGGATCACGCCAGGCGGGTTGATCGAGACGGGTGCCGAACCATTCCAGGTCCGGGACCCCGTCGGCGTTGAGATCGGCGCCGAGAAAAAACCTTCGCCGCTGCAGAACCGGGTAGCGGCACGTCAACGCAATGGCCTTGCGGCAGAATTCCAGAAAATCGGCGTTGCGCGCCGCCTGGCCCCAATCGAACCAGCTGATCTCGTTGTCCTGGCAATAGGCGTTGTTGTTGCCGTTCTGGGAGCGCAGAAATTCGTCGCCTCCCAGTATCATCGGCGTGCCGGAGGAGAAGAGCAGGTGACAGACGAAGTTCCTCGCAAGGCGATGGCGGAGAGCCACTACCGCCGGGTCGTCCGTCCTGCCTTCGACCCCGCAGTTCCATGAGTGGTTGTCATTGGCGCCGTCCTGGTTGTTCTCGCCGTTTCGTTCGTTGTGCTTGCTCTCGTAGGAAACGAGATCGTTGAGCGTGTAGCCGTCGTGGCAGGTAATGAAGTTCACGCTGTTGTAGGCGGAGCGGCCGTCCTCGCCGTAAAGGTCCGCGGAGCCCGTCAACCGCCAGCCGAGATCGGCGAGCTGGCCCGCGTCGCCTTTCACGAACTTGCGCGTCGTGTCGCGAAAACGCCCGTTCCATTCGGACCAGTCCACCGGGAAATTGCCGAGCTCGTAGGTGGCGATGTCCCACGGCTCCGCGATCAGGACGACGCGGTTCAGCACCGGATCCTGGCTGACGGCGTCGAAGAACGCGGCCGAGGACCGATAGCCGCCTTGCGCTGTGCGGCCCAGCACGGACGCCAGATCGAAGCGGAAGCCGTCGACATGCATCTGCTGCACCCAGTAGCGCAGCGAGTCCATGACGAGCCGGATGACCGCCGGGCTGTCGAAGTTGAGGCTGTTGCCGCAACCCGTGTAGTTCATGTAATAACGCCCCGGCTCGTTGGACGCCCCGGACAGGAAGTAGTAGGACGGGTTGTCGATTCCCTTGAAGCTCATGGTCGGGCCGAGCTCGTTGCCTTCTCCAGTGTGGTTGTAGACCACGTCGAGGATGACCTTGATGCCGGCCTTGTGCAGCTCCCGCACCAGCGTCTTGAATTCGGCGACCTGGCTGCCGGCCACGCGACCCGCGGCGTAGGAAGACTCCGGGGCGAAAAAAGCTATGGAGTTGTAGCCCCAGTAGTTCGTGAGCCCTCTGGCCGCAAGGAAGTCTTCCACATAGAACTCGTGCACGGGCAGCAACTCGACTGCGTTCACGCCGAGCGCGGTGAGGTGGGGGATCTTCTCGATGAAGCCAAGATAGGTGCCGGGGAAACGCACGCCGGCGGATGGATGGGCCGTATATCCCTTGAGGTGGACCTCGTAGATCACGAGCTTTTCCAGGGACATCTCGGTCGTGCGGTCTCCCTCCCAATCGAAGGCGTCATCGACCACGATCCCCTTCGGTACCGCCCCTGTGTTGTCCCGCGGATCGCGCGAGAGGTCGCGGTCGGGCGAGCGCGCGTCGTATCCCAGAAGCAGGTTGTCGGTGTTGCGGAACTTGCCGGTCACCGCCTTCGCGTACGGGTCCAGCAACAGCCTGGCTTCGTTGAAGCGCAGGCCGGCTTGAGGCTGGAACTCCCCCCGCACCTTGTAGCCGTAGAGCTGGCCCGGGCGCACGCCGCTTACCAGGCCATGCCAGATGTACCGCGTGCGCTCGCGCAGCTGTATCACGTCGGTTGGATCGGCCTCCGGCGAATCGAAGAGCAGCAGGAACACTTCCGCTGCATGCCGGGAATAGAGCGCGAAATTCACTCCGCCCGCGCTCGGCGTAGCACCCAGCGGAAAGCAGTCCCCGGCCGAAACCGTTTTCGTGGTTCGGTGCTTCAGCTCGTAGGCCATCGGCTGATGCTGCTTCGCTGAGTGAGAGTGGACCGGGACGGCCTTCAACCACTCACGCCTTTCGGCGCTTAGCCCAGTCGATCTACCAGGTCCTTTGCTTCCTTGAGGCCGAGGCCGGTGCGCTCGCGGATCAGCTTGATCGCTTCGATCTTCTGGCCGCTGGCGGCTAGCTTGCGCACCTCCTCGCTCATTTCCTGGGCGCGCTGGATGAACGCTACGAGACTCGGGGCGGGCGCCAGGATGGCGGCATCCCTGGCTATCGTTTCCACGGCCTCCTTGGCTTCCTGGAGAGGAAGGCCGGTCTTGTCGCGCATGAGCTTGATCGCTTCCATCTTCCCACCCTGGACGAGGAGGCCCTCGACCTGCACGCGCAGAGCCGTGCCCGCAGTGGCGGGCGGAGCGCGCTTGCTAACCGGAGTCGCAGCGGGAGCCGCCTTCGTATCCCTGGATCGCCCCGAGAGCAGCTTGGTAAGCGCGATCGGCAGAATGAGGATCGACAAGGCGATGACGATGTAGGTCAGTTCCATTTTGGGACCGGCGACTCGGGAATCGTGACTCGAGGAATTCTATCCGCTTTATGATCGATTATCGCACGTCACCGCGTTCGAAAGAGATGGCACGAAGGTGCAACTGGGTCGCGGAAGCCAAACGCGGGGCATCCCGTCACACCGTTTCCATCGCGGTTAACGCGTGAAATCAAGGAACGACCAGAAGCGGCGCTTTTTCGGGGCCGGGTTGGGGAGCGGGGCAGCGGTCCGGAAAACGTGGCTGGCCCAGGACGGAACAGTCCGCCACAGGACATGAGAGACAGGGGAAAAGCTGCCGAAGGTCCATCCCTCCCGCGCCGCGAGGATCGCGAGGCTTTTTCTGGAAAACAGGCTGATGTGTCCGTTGCGGGGCGATGCATACCACCATGTGGTCCCCTGGCCTTGCCCCAGTTTCCCGTCCGACAGCAATGTGCTGAAAAGGACAATTCCATCATGCGCCAGCAACAAGCGCAGATCGGACATGAGCGCTGTGACGTCAGGCACGTGCTCGAAGACCTCGTATGCCGTAATCAGGTCGAACTTACCCAGGTCCCCCAGGCGTACACCCTTGTCATGGAAGGGGTCGTAGGAAGTGGAGTTCCACCCTGCCTTGTGCAACAGCTCGCTGAGGAGACCGGACCCACCGCCGTAATCGAGATGCCGTATTTCGGACCTCCGCTCCCCGAACAGCTCGATCAGATTGGCGGCATTAGCCCGCGGGCGTGGGCCGCTGCAGTCGGGATCGACCTCCGCGTAGTCCTTGTTGTATATCCGGTTTTCGAACTCTGCCGTCGTCCAACTGCAGATCTCGGGCGCAAAGCAAAAGCCGCAGTTCCCGCACAGAAAGTACTGGATGAAAATACCCGAGGGCGGAAGAAACCTGCCGTTTGCCTCCTCGCACGATTTGTTGAAATCAACGGCGGGAAGTGGGGTACCCGCGGCATCACATACCGGGCAATGGCGGGCGGCGCCGCTCATTCCACGACGCCCAGCCGCCCGTTGTGCGATCCCATGTACCACAACCTTCCGCGCGCGTCGACCACCATCTTGCGGATGCCGACGTTGTTCGAAGGCAGCTGCACGACGCGCATCTGCTCGGTTTTCGGGTCGAGACGCACCACGGTGTCGAGGCCGATCTCGTTGGCCCACACCATCCCCCCGCCGTCCACTGTCACGGCGTAGGGGCCCTTGTCGCCGCCGGGCAGCTGGTACTCCTTCACGACCTTCATCGCTGCCGGGTCGAGCTTCGCGAGCTTGCCGTTCCCATACAGCGTGACCCACAGCATGCCGTCGGGAGCTGCGGCGACGCGTCGCGGCGCCGACCGGGGTCCCATGTTCACTTCGCTCATCTGCCCGGTTCGTGGATCCAGCTTGCCCATCTTGTTGTCGCCCATGCGGCAGAACCAGACGTTGCCCGCCTTGTCGAGCGCGAGGCCATACGGTCCCCCCGAGCTGGGGTACTCCTTGATCGCACCCGTCTTCGTGTCCAGGCTCGCCAGCTTGTCGCCGCCCTGCATCGTGAACCAGATCGTGCTCTGGTCGTCCGTGATGATGAGGGTATGCGGACCGCCGCCGCCCGAGGGCGTCTTGAACTCGGTCATCTTACCGCTCGTCGGATCGAGCCTGCCGATCGTGCCGTTGCCATTGCCGGTCGTCCACACCATGCCGTTCCTGTCGACGAGCAGGCCGTGCGGGCGATGTCCCGGCGGGAGCTCCCATTCCTTGAACGATTTCGTGTTCTCATCGAAGCGTGCGATCTTGTTGCCGTTCATGACAGTGATGTAGATGCTGCCGTCCGGCGCGACCGCCGGATCGCGCGCGAACCGGGGCGTCGGCACCGGCCATTCGCTCACCTTGCCTGAGAGATCGGGATGCGCGCCGGGCGCAATGCCGTAGTTGGAGCCGCCTGAATGAGCCGTTGCGACAGGGAAGAGGCTGAGCATCAGGAACGCATAGTGTTTCATCGACATGGTTCTCCTTCGTCGCCCGGCATCCGATACTCCCCACTCATAGCTGCTATTATAAATCCGTGGTCCGTCGGAGCCGACGCAGGCCGGGCGCCGGTGAGGGAGGAACGTTTGGGATCAACCTGGAGTCGCCGCCGCGCGCTGCAGGGCGCCTTGGCGGGTGCCTGTTCGGCCTTGCTGCCCGCGACGCGGCTCCTCGCGCAGAGCTCCGCGACCACGCCCTCGCTGCTGCGGGCCAGGCGAATAGCCCTCGTCATCGGCAACAGCAAGTACCGGCAGGCCCCCCTCCGCAATCCGATCAACGACGCCAGGGGAATGGCCGAAGAGCTCAAGAAGGCCGGCTTTGGGGTGAATCTCGGGCTCGAATTGTCGCAGGCGGACATGCGCGAAGCGATCCGCACGTTCGCCGACGCTCTTGCAAAGACCGGGGCGATCGGGTTGTTCTATTTCGCTGGTCACGGTGCCCAACTCGCGTGGCGCAACTACCTGCTCCCGGTCGATGCAGAGATCGCCAGCGTCGAGGACTTGCGGAAGCTGGGCGTCGACGTGAACAGTTTGATCGAAGGCATACGCAAGGCGGGCAATCCGATGAATCTCATCATTCTCGATGCTTGCCGCGACAATCCCTTTGGCAGCACGGCCCGGGTCAACCAGAAAGGATTGTCGCAGCTCGACGCTCCGCCCGGGACGCTCCTCGCCTACGCGACGGCCCCCGGCAATACCGCGATCGACGGGGACGGGCAGCACGGGCTCTACACGGAGCATCTGCTGAAAGAGATCCAGGTGCCGGAGGCGAAAGTGGAGGACGTGTTCAAGCGCGTGCGGCTCGGCGTGCGCCGGCGCTCGAACGGTCTGCAGATACCCTGGGAGAGCACGTCGCTGGAGGAAGACTTCTGGTTCATCCCGCCCAGGGAGCTCAAGAAGCTCGCCGATGCGGAGATCGAGCGGGAATTCAGGCAGGAACAGGCGCTCTGGGAGCGCGCTCACGGTGCCGCACAACCGGCGCCGCTGGAAGATTACCTCAGGCGCTACCCCAACGGGCGCTTTGCCGAGCTGGCTCAATTGCAGCTCGACCGTGCTCTGGCAAAACTGGGTGAGAAGAAGATCGAAGTCATAGCGGCGCCCAAAAACCCGTACACCAAGGGAACTGCGAAGGCAAACACCGCCTACCGCATCGGCGATAGTTTTTCCTATCGCCTGGTGGATACGCTCACCCGGCTCGAACGGTCCAAATACGTCTTGAGAGTCACGCAAATCACCGATGACGAGGTGATCTTCAACAAGGGGAACACGGTAACGGACCTGCTCGGCAACTACCGGAAAGCGGGAGGTGCGGACTGGTCGGGCAGCCAAACGGTACCGGTCGACTTCAGCGTAGGCAAGCGCTGGAATACCCGGTTTACCAACATGAAGACCAGGGCGGGGCTCGACACCGTCGTCGACCTGGACTTGCGCATAACCGACCGGGAAACGGTGACAGTCCCTGCCGGGACGTTCAATGCGTTTCGTATCGATGCGAAGGGATGGCGTACCGGGTCCGGCGTCAATGAATTGTGGGACTTGAAGACGTGGTATGCGCCGGACAGCGTGCGCCGACCGATAGCCTGGGAGTGGCTCAACCGGAACCGGTCGGGAAACTTTATAGCGACCAACAGGCACGAGCTCACGGCGTTCAAGCAGAAATGACCTCCGAGCCGTCGCTGGAAACGGCAAGCGTATCGCCTCTGCCCGGAGCGCCGGGCCCACTGCATGGCGCGGCGCAATGATGAAGCATGCTCCGTTCCTGGTGCTGGCCGTGTGCGGTGTGCTGCTCGCCGCGTCTGGCGCTGCGTGCGTCGTCGATCTCAAGCTCCTCGACGGCCAGTTCCGACTGCTGCGCGCGTGGTTTCCGCAACCCACGACGCGCGAAGTGGTGGTCGTGGGCATCGACGAGGAGACCACTAAACTCTTCCCCGAGCCGATCACGCTGTGGCACCGGCACCTGGGTCGCTTCCTGAGCGCGATGGCGCTGGCGAAACCAGCGGTGGTCGGCTTCGATATCGTGCTGCCGGACCGCAGCTACGAGCAGGTACTACCCGGTTCCGACCGGGAGCTCATGAAAGGCATGCTGGAAGCGCGGCGAAGCTTTCCGCTCGTCGTGGGGCTCACCCTCGATCCCACGAATAAGCGCCGTGCGATCCACGCGCCTTTTCTGACATTGTCCGCCGGTGCCGGCTACGTGCTGTTTCCGCTGGACCGGGACGGCATCGTACGCAGATTCGATGAACGCTTGGGCGAGAGGAGCGAAGCGGTGCCAACCCTCGTCGGAGAAATGGCGCGCCATCTCAAGGTGGAGCCGCGCGCGGGCCTGATCGACTTCCGGCAGGGGGCGCGCTTTGCTTATGTCCCCCTGCAGCAGATTCTACGGTGGCTGGACGAGGGGAACGGCCCGGCCCTCGAACGGGCGTTTGGCGGCAAGCCGGTCGCGGTCGGAATGGTGTTCCAGTACGAAGATCGTCTGCCCGGCCCCGTGCAGCTCGCGGCCTGGAATGTGGATGCTTCCAACACGCCCGGCGTGCTGCTGCACGCCCAGGCTCTGCGCAATCTCCTGAACGGAGGGTTGATAAGGCCAGTCTCGGCCGCGGCGATCGCCGTCCTCTCGGCTGCTGCCGCATTGTTGTGGTTCATTTCGGCCTCTTCCGCCGTAATAGCCGCGGCAGTCATCGCACTGTGCGCGACGCTGTTCGGTGTGTCTACCTGGCTGCTCGCGCAAGGCTGGTTCGTGCCGATGTTCGCGCCCGCCCTGACGGGGACATTGGCCCTGGGCGGGAGAAATGGCTACGACACGCTGTTGAAGCTCCGTGAGCGGCGTCGGCTCCGAGCCTCGTTCTCCGGCTACGTCAGCCCCGCGGTCATGGACGAGATCCTCGCGGGGCATCTACGGCCCGAGCTGGGCGGAACGCGGAAGTTCGTCTGCGTGATGTTCTCGGATATCCGCGGCTATACGATGCGCAGCGAGCGCATGGCGCCCGAACAGATCATCCGCTTTCTCAACCGCTATTTCGACCGGGTGGTTGCCCTGATACATGAGCGGGGCGGGAGCGTGATGTGCTTCATGGGCGACGGGATCATGGCGGTGTTCGGCGCACCCAAGCCGCTCGATAATCCCTGCCGCGAGGCCTTCGAAGCGGCGCGCGCGATGCTCGCATTTGTCGCCGAGCTCAACCGCGAGCTCGTCGCCGAAGGGGAGCCCTCGCTGGACATCGGCATCGGCTTGAACGCGGGTGAGGCGGTAGTCGGGCACGTCGGGTCCTCGTCGCGCCATGATTACAGCGCGATCGGCGACGTCACCAACGTCGCCTCGCGGCTGGAAGGGCTCACGAAGGAGACCGGCTACCACGTCGTGCTGTCGAAAGTGGTAGCCGAACGGCTAGGGCGGCTGGCAGACCTCGCGCCCCTGGGGCCGATGGCGCTCAAGGGGCACACGCCGGTGGAAGCATTCGGCTATGACAAGGTCGCCGCCTGAGCCGATAAGGGGCCCCGCTAGTCCTCGGCTGCCGCTCGTCATCGCAGTCTCACCGCCGATGGCGGGAATGTGAGTATTCGAAGTATGGAAACTGGATAGCGCCATAGCGGCTCCACCCCTTGTTGCGTTAATTTTCAAGCGCTAGCTTCCCGGACCGGGCAGGGGGCGCGATATTCGCAAGGGAGGGGAAGGTGGATCGTGCATATAATTCCGCTACGGTTGCCGGTACGTGCGATGTCCCTTCGCCCAGCGGCTGACGCTTGCCGGAAACCGCCGATAGTTCAAGGAGAGAGCCCATCATGGGGCGACGCATGGCTAGGCGCGCGCTGCGCCAGTCGATGTGGCTGCTGATAGCCTGGTTGCTGGGATCCGGGGCAGCGAGCGCCCTAGGGCAGGGGGTCGCGATGGTTACGGACGTTACCGGGCAGGTAACTGGCCCCTCGCCGGTGACCATATTGTCGGAAATCGCCGCCGATACCCGCATGCAAGTCGATCCGGGCGGCAGGCTCGTAGTGATCTATCTCAAATCGGGCGACGAATACACTTTCACCGGCCCGGCCCAGATCCAGTTCCGCGCCGTCGAGCCGCAAGTGACGAGCGGGTCGGCTCCGCAAAAGCGCGTCAGTCCGCTCGCCAGGGGCGGGAATGTCGCGATCAAACCGGTGGCGGTCACGCAGGCCGCTTTCGTCATGCGCAGCGTCCAGCCATCGGCGCGGATCAGGCTCCTGACGCTTTCCGGAGCCAAGACGCTGGAAACTGCGCCGGAGTTCCGGTGGCGGGGGCTCGAATCGGGTGCCAGGTACCGCTTCGAGCTCAACGACGACACGGGAAAACTGCTGTTCGAGACGGAGATAACGGGGAACTCGCTAAAACTGCCGCCGGCGGTGCAGCTGCGAGAGGGCGTGACGTACGCGTGGGAAGTATCGACCCGCGGGCAGGATGGCCGCCGCTACGTCGGAGCCGGCGAGTTCACGCTCGCGGCTTCTCCGGTGCGCGCGCAGGCGGCTGCGTTGCGCCCAGCCGCAGGGACTCCGGTCTCCGACCGCGTCGCCTATGCCGCCTGGCTCGAGCAGATGGAGCTCAAGGACGAGGCGCGCAAGTACTGGAAAAGCCTGGCAGCCGAGCGGCCAGACGATGCACGGCTGAAGGCGCTTGCCGCGGACTAGGCTTCCGCGCGACAGTCGCGGCCCGCGCCTCGGGACACCAAACTCGGTTTGTGCCTATAATGAAGAGGCAGTGGCGTCGCGCATTTTCATCGGCGTTTCTCAGCACACAGGAGGTACACATGCCGGGCATATCGATCGAGGGCGTGATGTTGGGGGTCGTGGCATTCCTGTTGCTGGTCACGATCATCTTGCTGGGTACGATCGCCGCGCAGCTAAAGGCGATGCGGCGCGACGCCGAAGCCGCGCGCAACCAGCTCACGAAGATGGATTGGGGTCCGTTGCTGTTCAACGGCGTGCAGGAGCTCAAGTCCGCGGTGGAGTCGCTCAACACCATCGACAAGCGGCTGCAGAAGCTCGAAGCGCTCGAGAAAGTGCAGCTTTCGCATATCAACGTGCGAGCGGGGCGATAGAGCAGGACGAGTGACTCGTCCCGCCTGCAAGCGGCCATGGGCCGCTTTGTTACACACGACGCCTTGTCCCGTGGCCGGCAGCCCTTAGCTGTCGGCTGACCGTTCTCAACTTTGTCCCAAGGCACGCCGCTCATCGCTCTTGGCCACGAACCGGCCATTCCTTGGTGGTAACCCGCATCGCTTCGCTCCTTGCCAGCTCCATGAAGGTCTCGGCGACGAGCGATAGTCGCTTGCCGACCGGATAGACGAAATTCACGTACGATTCGACCGGAAATCCCGCGACGTCCAGCATCGCGAGGCGGCTGACGCCCGGGTCGTAGCCCAGCGCATGCCGGTACAGTATCGCCACCCCGAGGCCGGCGAGCGCGGCTTCGACTATCGCTTCGTTGCTGCCCAGCTCCATCCGGACGATCGGCTCGAAACCGTGGTTCGCAAACAGGCGCTCGGTTGCCATGCGCGTGCCAGAACCCTGCTCGCGCATGAGCAGCGGCTCCCGGGCAAGACGCGCGAACGGCACGCCGAGCGCATCGGCGAGCGCGTGGTCCCGGCGCGCCAGCACGAGCAGGGGATTAGGCGCCACGCGCTGCACCACGACATCGTCGTCATTGGGCACGTTCCCGAGGATGTAAAGATCGTCGAGGTTTTCTCCAAGGCGCTGCAGCACCGACTGGCGGCGGTCCACCTGGAGTGAAACCGCTACGCCAGGGTAAGCCTTGACGAACTCCGCGAGCAGCCGCGGCGCGAGATATTTGCCCGCCGAGCTCGTTGCGATCCGCAGGGAGCCGGAATCGAGCCCGCGAATGTCGGAAAAGGCTACCTCGACGTCGGAAAGAGCCTTCAGGATGGCCTGGCAGGCGGTGTAAAGCTCGCGTCCTGCCGCGGTCGGATACACGCGCTTGCCGACATGCTCGAAGAGCGGGAGCCCGACGGTCTCGGTCAATTTCTTGATCTGCACCGAAACGGTGGGCTGCGCCATGTACAGCTCTTCGGCGGCGCGGGTGAAGTTGCCGTGACGGCTGACCGCCTCGAACACGCGCAGTTGCGGCAGCATGCCGTGCTTCAAGTAGCGTCGTAAGTTGCTCTGTAACATGGGTTATCCTCACGCCCAACAGCACGTTGAACCCCGCATGCAGGGTGCCCCGTTCGATGAGGGCGCCCAAAAAGCAATGCGGCCTTCACCTCGGACAGGCAAGGCCGCAAAAAAAAGACCTTAGCCGTCTGGGCAAAGGTCTCGCTTACAACGCTCGGTTGCTGGCAGGCCGGGGACGACGTCCCGCAAAGCGAACGCCGATCCCGTCTTGACGACACTGCCACGGCAGCGCCATGGCGCTGCCCAAGCTACTCCCCTTTGGAGGGATCGTTCCGTTGCCGGAACGCGGGGTAAATTCAACCACGACGGGAACGGGCCGTCAACAGCCGTTCATTACGATTCGTAATGGTTGCCATCAGTGTTTGAAACCGTCCGCACAGATGCTAATGATAGCGATTGCAACTCTTCATTTCTCAGATGCGTACGATCCACGCATACTCCATCGCATCACATTACGAGGCCAGCGATGGAGCTTGTTCCTGCGGATTTCGTTTCAGCCCTGCTCGCGATCATAGTCATCGATCTGGTCCTTGCCGGCGACAACGCGATCGTGATCGCGCTCGCAGCACGAAATCTTCCCGCGCAAGTGCGCAACAAGGCCATCGTATGGGGCACCGTCGGCGCGATCGTCGTGCGCAGCGCGCTCACCCTGGCTGTGGTGTGGCTGCTCAAAATTCCCGGATTGCTGCTGCTCGGCGGCTCGTTGCTGATATGGATTGCCTACAAGCTGCTGGTGGAGAACGGAGACGGCGAGAAGCACCAGGACGCGGCGACCGGATTCTGGTCCGCAATGAAGACCATCGTCGTCGCCGATGCCTTGATGGGCATGGACAACGTTCTCGCGGTTGCTGGCGCGGCGCACGGCAGCTTCGTTCTGGTCGTCGCCGGTCTGGTGATCAGCATCCCGATCGTGATCTGGGGCAGCCGGCTCGTGCTCCAGCTGCTGGTGCGTTTGCCGGCGCTGATTTATGCCGGCGCTGCCGTGCTGGCGTGGACGGCCGCCAAGATGATGACGAGCGAACCACTGCTCGGTGCACTGCCGGCGCAGTATCCCGCAGCGGTGATCGCGGTCTACATCGCGGTGATCGGGGGGGTATTGAGCGGCGGGTTCATGGTGAATCACCGCAAGGTGCGGGCGACCGTTGCGGAGCGCGTAGTGGAGTTCTCGGTTACGCCCGCTGCGGCGGGCTACAGGAAAGGAGGTTCTGACATGGAAAAGGTGCTGATTCCGGTCGACGGTTCATCCAACTCGCTGAAGGCGGTGCAGCACGTCGTGAATAGCTACGTCGAAAGGCATGCCGTCGAGGTACACGTGCTGCACGTGCGCACGCCGCTGTCGCAGCACGTCGCCCAGTTCGTGAGCAGGCGGACGCGCGCCGCCTTTCATCGTGACGAAGCGGACAAGGCCCTCAAGCCGGCACGCGAGCTCCTGGAGAGATCCGGCGTGCCTCACGCGGTCCACGTCGAACTGGGCGAGAAGGCGCCGACCATAGACCGCATGGCGCGGCGGCTGCACGTGGACCGCATAGTGATGGGGACCGCGCGCAAGAACTCCTTCACGCGCATGATCGAAGACTCGGTGATCAATCGCATCATCGAGGTGACCGACGTGCCGGTAGAGGTCATCGCTGGCGATGCGGTTTCGAAGCTCGAACGTATCGGTGTGCCCGCCGGCATAGGTGTCGCATTGGCCCTGCTGTACGCGGCGGTGGACTGAGAGTCGATCCCGGATACGCGCGGCCGGGTCTTGCGATCTGCAACCGCCTTGCGAAGTTGGGGCGGCGGCCGTCGCGCTGTCCCCAAAAAAAAGGGGCGACCCCGGGGGCGCCCCTGCTTCCGTGTGGGACAGGCTTCGCCTCTAGTGCGTTACCCGCCGCCCGGCGCCGGCATAGGACGCGATGTGCTGCAGCAGCTCGGCTTCCGGATAGGGCTTGCCGAGGAACACGTTGACCCCCAGCTCGGCCGCGTGGCTGCGGTGCTTGTCGGCCGTGCGCGACGAAATGATGATGATCGGAACTCCGCGCGTGCGCGGGTCGCTGCGCAAGTGTTTTGCGAGGTCGAAACCGTCCATGCGCGGCATTTCGATGTCCACCAGCATGACGGCGGGGACCGTCTGCTCGATCTGTTCCAGCGCGTCTATCCCGTCCTTTGCCGTGAGAACCTGGTAGCCCTCGCGCTCGAGCAGGCGGCTGGTAATCTTGCGCACGGTAAGCGAGTCGTCCACCACCATGACCACCGGATTGGTGGGCCTGGCAACCACCGGCTCGGGCGTGAGAGCCCTGGCCGGCGCGACGCGCACCCGCTGGGCCAGCGGGACGGGGTTGATGATGAGTACGATGCCGCCATCGGCGAGCACGGTGGCGCCGACCACGCCCGGCACGCGCGAGAGCTGCGGGCCGATGTTCTTCACCACGATTTCCTGATTGCCCATGAGCTCGTCCACGTGCAGGGCGATGCGCTGTATGCCGCTGCGCAGCAGCAGGACGGAGTTGTAGTTCAGAATCTCGGTCGCACCGGGTGAGCCGAGCAGGTGCCGGAAATAGTGGAGCGGGTAGGAGCGGCCCTGGAATTCGACGATGTTGTCCTCGTAGAGAGACGTCATCGCATCGGCCTTGAGCCGGAGCACCTGCTCGATCATTGCCGAGGAAATGGCGAATACCGTTCCGGCGGCTCGTACCAGCACCGTCTGCGTTACGGCAAGCGTCAGGGGCAGGTAGACGGTGAAAGTTGTTCCCTTGCCGCGCGCCGTAACGACGTCGATCCGCCCGCCAATCGACAGGATGTCATTGCGCACGACGTCCATTCCGACGCCGCGGCCTGCCAGCTCGGTGATCTCCTTCGAGGTGGATAGTCCGGAAGCGAATATCAGCTGCACAATCTCCGCCTCGGTCGCATCCTGGTTGAGCCGCATCAGGCCTTTTTCAACGGCCCTCTGGCGCAGTGCTTCGAGGTCGAGCCCGGCGCCGTCGTCGCTCACCACCAAGGCTATTTCGTTGCTTTCCTGGCGCAAGCTGATGGCGATGCGCCCCGTTTCCGGTTTCCCGGCGGCGACGCGCGCGGCGGGAGCTTCCAGACCGTGCGCGAGCGAGTTGCGCAGCATGTGCTCGATCGGCGCGGCGATCTTGTCCAGGACGCTGCGGTCGAGCTCGACCTGGCTGCCTTCGATCTCGAGCTCGGCCTTCTTCTCGACCTCCCGGCCCGTCTGCCGCACGATTCGGTACAGCCGCTCGTTCAGGTTCGAGAACGGCACCGCGCGCATGCGCATGAGCTCCTGCTGCACTTCGCGGTTGATCCGCGCCTGCTGCAGCAGGGCAGCATCGCTCTCGCCCAGATTCCTGAGTAAGGTCTGCTGGATCGAGGTTACGTCGTGCAGGCTCTCGACCATCATCCGGGTGAGCTCCTGCAGCCGCGTGTAGCGGTCGAACTCGAGCGGGTCGAATTCGCCCTTGCGCTCCTCCATCACGGACATCCGCGATTGCATCTGGCTGTCCGCCTGGATTTCGACTTCGCGCAGCTGGGCGCGGAGGCGCTCGATGCTGTCCTTGAGTTCGGCGAGCGACTGCTTGACGACCCGCAATTCGGTCTCGACGCGGGACCGCGCAATGCTGACCTCGCCGGATTCGTTGATCAGGCGATCGAGCGTGTCGGCGTTGATCCGCAGGACCGCGGCCGGGCTCGGAAGGGGCGGCTCGACCCGCGGCGGCGGCGCCTGGGGCGGCGCTTCCTGATCCACGCGTGCCGTGACCGGGGCCGGCACTGGCGCCGCGGGGGCCGGCTTCGGAGCACCCTGGTCGACACCCATGCGATCGAGGTCCATGCTCAGCCGGTCCATCTTGGTTTCGAGCTCCTCGAACAAGTCGGGAGGGAACTGGTTGGCGTCCACGGCTGCTTCGATGCGGCCCTCCATGACGTGCGTCAGCTCGCCGAGCCGGATCGCGCCCGCCATGCGCGCGCTGCCCTTGAACGTATGCAGCGCGCGCTGCAGTGACTGCAAGACTTTGACGTCTGCGGGATTCGCCTTCCATTCCCGCAGATCGCTGCCGATCTGCGGCAGGAGCTCCTGCGCTTCCTCGAGGAAAATCAGCAGCAGCTGGTCATCGAGGTCGTCGTGCATCTTGCGCAGTTCCTTGCCCGTCGCGGCGGGAACGGATGCGGCAATGGGCGCTGCCACGGGGGCCGCAGGCGGTGGCGACTCGACCGGTGCGGGTGGAGCAAACGGCGGCTCGTGCGTCGCTTCCGGCAGGCTGTGCAAGATCTCGTCCGCAGCGGCGAGCGGCACTTCGACCGGGGCCGGAGCGGGCGGGGTTGACTCGAGCGGTAAGGGCGGAGCGGCCGGCGGCTCGTCGGACCAGCCGTGCGCCGGCTCCGCCACCGGCTCGGAGGGCGTGGTGAACGTCAGATCATCCGGAGCCGATGCAGAGACCATCGGTTCGACGGTAGGGAGCGAGACGGGCGCGTCTTCCTCCGCCGGCTTGTGCAACACGATGGTTGGCACGTCGATCGCTGCCGCTGCGGGGGGCGCCGGCTCGACCAGCGGCGGGGGAGGCGGCTGCACCCGGTTCATCATGTCATGCAGGCCGCGCGCGATTTCTGATGCCGGCTCGGGAGATTGCCGTTGCTCAATGGCGCGCGTCATCTCTCGCAGCTTCGCAATCGCGGCTTGCACCAGGTCCGCGTCTCCTGCATCGGTCACGTGGCGGGCAACCGGTATCCAGTGCTCGAGCGCGCCGGCCAGATCGGCGATTGCAGAGAAGCCGGTCGTGGTGGAGCTGCTCGCAAGCGTATGAGCTGCGCGCAGGAAATTGTGCGATGCGGGCGCGCCTGGCGTGCTGCGCCAGCCACTGCATTCCGCTTCGAGTGCCCCAACGTGCTGCACGGCCTCGCCGAGGTAGATGTCGAACAGGGGGCGGGTGAGCGACACGCCGCCGATCAGCAATTCCTCGGGTTCAGGCGTGGGGGCAGGCTGCGGCGCGGCCTCAGCCGGAGCGCGTTGCTGGACTGCCGGTCCAGCGAGCGGCGCGCCCGGATCTTCGCCCGCCTTCAACTTGCGGGCGTAGTCGACGATGCGTTCTGCGTCCAAGGTCGGCCAGTTCCCGGCCTGCAGCACGGCGACCCAACCCGCAAAAGCGGTGCTCGAAGTCGAGATGACATCCAGCAGGGCGGGCGAAGCCGGCCGCTCCTGCTCCAGCCACCGGTTCATGAGCTGCTCGATCTCCCATGCGATTTCGCCGAGATCGGTGAGGCCAACCATGCGGCCGCTGCCCTTGAGCGTGTGGAAACCGCGCCGTATCGTAACCAGCGCTTCCCGGTCGTTCGCTTGCGTGCGGCACGACTGTAGCGCCGCGTCGATGCCCGCAAGCACTTCCTGCGCCTCGAAGAGATAGATCTCGAGCAGCTCCTCGTTGACTTCGGGCCTGGGTGTCCTGGGCGTTGCGGCGGCCGCCGGCGCCGCGGCTGCCGGTGCAACCGCTTTGGGCGCCTCCGGAGCAGAAGGGGTAACGTCGCGCACAGATATC
>DATFWO010000171.1:0-21704 GCA_035259205.1 Burkholderiales bacterium
CGATTATTCAATGCGCTCGCGATGATCGATCAGAGGCCGCGTGTGACTGGTGATGCGTGATCAGTCACGAAGCAACAGTCACGGCTTCAGCTGATCCGCGGCGCGGACCAGCTCCGCGATCGATCTGGCCTGCATCTTCTCCACGACCTGCGCGCGGTGGGCCTTGATGGTGCGCTCGGAGGTGCCGAGCTCGGCGGCGATCTGCTTGTTCAGGAGGCCGGCCGCCACGCCCGCGAAGACCTCGCGCTCACGCAAGGTCAGGCTCCGATAGCGTTCCCGCAGAACGCGCATCCGTTCGTCATCGGCGCGGCGCTTGGCGTCCACGGACAGCGCGTCTGCTATGGCGGACATCAATCTTTCCCGCTGCACCGGCTTGGTGAGGAAATCCACGGCCCCGGCCTTCATCGCCAGTACGCTCGTCGGTATGTCGCCGTTACCGGTGAGAAAGATTACAGGCAGGGGACGCGCGTCCTTCGCGAGCGCTTCCTGCAGGTCGAGCCCGCTCGGGCCCGGCATTTTCAGGTCCAGCACCACGCAGCCACCCGCGGCCGGCCGCTCGGACATCAGGAACTCCCCCGCCGACCGGTAACTGCGCGTCTCGTAGCCGCTGGCGGACAGCAGGCGCGTGAGCGACGTGCGCATCGAGTCGTCATCGTCCACCACGTGTATGATCGCATTCTCCATCGTTGCCCTTCTTTCGTCAGGCCGCAGCGCCGCCGGCGCCGGTCCTAGCGGACTGCCCCGGCAGGACGAAGCTGAAGCGGGCGCCGCCCTCGGGCCGCGTTTCCGCCCAGATCGCTCCGCCATGAGCCTCGACGATGGAGCGCGCGATCGACAGGCCGAGCCCGACGCCGTCCGGCTTGGTCGTATAGAACGACGCGAACAAATCTTCGGCCTGATCGTGCGCTATGCCGGGGCCGGAGTCCGTAACCGAGACCTCCACCCCGCCGGACTCGCACCGCGCCGTCGTGATCCTGAGCCGCCGCCGCGCGGCCGGCGTGTCCGCCATCGCGTCCACGCCGTTCAGGATCAGGTTCAGCACGACCTGCTGCACGTGGACCTGGTCGCCATACACGATCGGCAGCGGCGCGAACTCGGCATCCACCGCAACGCGATGGCGCCCGAGGTCGACGTTGACCAGCCTGATGACGTCGTCGATCGCCCGGTTGAGATCGAAGGGCTGCATCGAAAGGTTGCGCCGGCGCGTCAGCGAGCGCATATGCCGGATGACCTCGCCGGCCCGGATGTCGTCCTTGCGTATGTCCTTGACGATCTGGCGCAATTCATCGACCGGCACCACCTCCGAGTCGAGCAGGATTTCCGCGGCATCGGCGTTGCTCAGGATCGCCCCGAGCGGCTGGTTGATCTCGTGCGCGATGGAGGCCGTCAGCTCTCCCAGCACGGCCAGCCGCGACACGTGGGCCAGCCGCTGATTGGCGTCCTCCGCCCGCTTCCGGTCCGTGATATCCATCAGCGAGCCGATCATGCGCAGCGGCCTGCCGCTCGCGTCTCGCACGACGAACCCACGCCCGTGCACGTGGGCGTAGTTGCCGTCGACGCGGCGCAGCCGGTACTCCGTGTCGGATACCCCGCCGCCGGCTTTCAGCATTGCGTCCAGCCTCGAAGTAACGCGCTCCCTGTCTTCCGGATGCAGCGCGGCGGCCCAGCGCGCCCGGGTGCACGGTCCGTTCTCGGACATTTTCCCGAAGTATGCATCGCCGTTCCCGTTCCACCACAGGCTGTCGGCAACAACGTCCCAGTCGTAGACGACGTCGTTCGTGGCCCGCAGCACGTGCTGGAAGCGCTCGTCGTTGCGGCGCAGCGACTCTTCCGTCCGCTTGAGCTTCGTCACGTCATGGATGATCGTAACGAGGCAGGGAATGCCCCCCATTTCCACCGCCTCCGTCTTGACGATCGTGTTCAACACCTCTCCCTTGCGCGTGCGAAACGCGAGGTCGAAGTCGCGCACTGCGCCGGGCTCGCTGGTGGAAGCGAGAAGCCGCTCGCGGTCGCGCGGCTCCAGGTACAGATCCAGCTCCTGCACCGTGCGGCCCACGACATCCTCGCGCCGATAGTCGAACATCGTCAGGCAACGGTCGTTCACGTCAATCAGCCTGCCATCCGACTTGCGGGTGATCACCATCGCGTCGGGGCTGAAGCGGAATGCCGTCGCGAACCGCTCTTCCGAGCTGCGCAACCTGCGCTCCGAGTTCCTTGCCTCCTGAACGCCCGCCACTAGCACGAGCAGCGTCGTGCCGACAAAAGCGAGGAAGAGCTGGACCGACAGAGCGTTGTCCACGGGATTACCGGTGACGAACGGGCCGCGGCCGTGTCCCGCCCCCCAGATCACGAGGAACGCAAAGATCATGAACGCTGCGCTCGACCCTGCCGGACCGAAGCGCAGTGCCGCCCACAGCAGAAACGGCAACGGGAGATAGAGCAATGCGGGCACGACGCCCACCGGATGCGCATCGAAAACGACGACGCCGACCGCGAGCAGGCCGAACAGCAGGACTGCGCTCTCCCCGATACGGACCGGCCCGGCCGTTCGCAGCGCCTTGGCGTCGATCGACACCCACGTCAGAATGACGGGGACTATGGTCAGCGTCGCCAGGATGTTGGAAAAAAACCGCGTTCGCCACAGCTGCCAATAGCCGCTCTCACCCCACCCGATGAAGCTCACGAAGGCCGCGTCGAGGAACGAAGAGAGAAATGGGGCAAGAAGGACGGCGAAGAGCAAAAAGATGCCGGCGTTCCGCATGGTGTCGAAAGCCGGCGGCTCTTTCAACAGGATGCGCACGCCGGCCGCGCCGATGAGCGCCTCGCTCGCATTGCTCACAAACCAGCACAGCACCATCACCAGCGGCACGCCACCCTGAAGCTCCGCGAGCAGGTGGACGGGGAAAACCGCCAGCAGAATCATCCACCATGAGCTCGCCGGGGCGAGCAGCAGCGCGGCGAGAAGAATGGAGTTGGGCGGCCAGAGTACCGAGATGGGATGCGGGCTGAACGTCAGCGCCAGCCCGAGCTTTGCTCCGGCGTAGTAGCCCAGCGCCGCCAGCACGGCCGTAGCATAAGGCTGCCACTCACGCTGTCGCAGGCTTTCCTGCAGTGCCGACAGTGGTGCTCGCCCTGCCGATCGAAACGACCCAACAGCCACGCGCACCCCCCCACAAAAGATATCGCGGCCTCAGTAGCATCGATGATGCCACCGTTGCGGCAGTCGGAGCAAGCTCGCAGATGTTTCAAATATGCCTGAATAGTCATAACTATATGTCAACTTTTGTTTCAATTCGCGCAACTGGCTTTCGCAGTGCAGCAAATTTATTTTTCGTCACGAGCGCTTGCCGAAATGCGCGGAGAAACCGGCCACTCGCACCTTTTGCGCGCGCTGCCCCCAACTTCAAGGGCCAAGGACAATTCTCATTGGAATCAAAGGCCGCTTCTCTGCGAATCCTCCGCCCGACATTCCTGCGGAGCCGCGTCGACGCGCCCCAGGCTGCGGCGGCCGGTGCTACAACAGCCAGTCGATCGGCAGGATCGACAGAAACTGGATCCACAGGCGCTTGAGCCAGCCTGAGCCCGGCTCCGCGTCGTTGCGGATCTCGCCCGCGGAGGTGCGCTCGACCCACTCGAGGCCGTGCTCGTCCGCGATACGGACCTCGTACGCCGCAGCCGGGATCCTGGTGTCGAATGCAGCCGCAAGCAGCCCCGCGAGCGCCGGGCTTTCGATCAGCAGCCCCAATTCGGTGTTGAGGTGCGCGGAGCGCTGGTCGAAGTTGAAGGAGCCGACGAAGATGCGCGCGCGGTCCAATGCGAAGGTCTTCGCATGCAGGCTTTCCGAAGAGCTGCCGCCGAGTTTCCGCTTTTCCTCGTCGGTGCGCTCGCTCGTTGCGACAGGCTTGAGCTCGTAGAGCTGCACGCCGGCTTCCAGCAGCCTGCGCCGCCGCTTCGCATAGCCTGCGTGCACGGCCGCCACGTCGGTCGCGGCGAGGGAATTGGTGAGTATGCGCACCCCGACGCCGCGCCGGGCCAGCTCCCCGAGGGCGGCGGTGCCCCCTTCTCCCGGCACGAGATACGGCGAAACGAGGTCGAGCGACTTCTCCGGCTGCCCGGCGACGCGCAGGAGCTCATCGAGCAGCAGCAACTCCCTGCGCGACGCCGTGTCCAGCGTCTTGGCGGGGTCGTCCCGCAGAAGCCGCGCCTCCGTCCACTCGAGCGCAAGGTCGCCGCCGAGCAATTGCTGCAGCAGCGGTGTGTCGCGAACCGCCTGTAGGTAGCTCACCGCTTCCGGATCGGCGCGCGCCACGGCGAACCTCTCTTCGAGACGCTCGGCTGCGCCCTGCCCCGCCTCGCCCACGAGGCCTGCGAGCGGATAGGCGGACGGACTGTTCCAGTAGAGGTCGAATGCCTGCGACACCTCCTGCACCACCGGACCCACGGCGATGACATCGAGGTCCACGAAAGCCGCCTCGCTGCCTGCGCCGAAGTACTCGTTGCCGATGTTGCGCCCGCCCACGATCGTCGCCTGGTTGTCCGCGGTGAACGACTTGTTGTGCATGCGGCGGTTCACGCGCGTGAAGTCGGTCAGGAAATTGAGCATGCGAAAGCCGCGATGCACGAGCGGGTTGTACAGCCGCACCTCGATGTTCGGATGCGCGTCGAGCGCGGCGAGCGTCTCGTCGAGCCCCGCCGTGTTGACGTCGTCGAGCAGGATGCGCACGCGAACCCCGCGCCCGGCGGCGTGCCACAGCGCCTCAAACAGCAGGTACCCCGTCTGGTCGCCGTGCCAGATGTAGTACTGCACGTCGAGCGATTTTTCCGCCGCCCGCGCAAGCAGGACCCGGGCGGCAAAGGCGTCGGCCGGCGCGTGCAGGGGGTAGACTCCCGCCTTGCCGGGATTCGCGGCGGCACCCGGCGCGACCGCGCGTCCAAGCCGCGTCCCCTCCGTATCCGCGATCGAAGAAGTCTCGATCCTTCCTTCCAGCGAAGGCAGGCTCGCGCAGCCCGTTATCGACAACGCCAGCGCCGCGGCGCTCAACGCACGTGGCCAGCCCATGTCATTCGCGCATGACCTGCACGTTGAGCTCCCGCTTGTTCCAGTACATGCCGTGCAGGCGCCGCTGCGCTTCGTACACCGCGAGGGAGTTCGCGCTGCCGAACTCGAGCACGGCCCCGGGGCGCGAGCCGTCGCCGGGCACGCGCACCAGGCTGACGATTTCGAGCTTGGAGTACTTGGCGAGAAACTGGCGCAGCTCCTCGTCCGTCGTTGCGGGGTCCAGATTGCCGATCCAGAGTTTCATGGTTACCTCCTAACGAATAAGAACTCGGAGCGGTGCGAAAAGCGCGCCTCGGTCGTCGACGCGGCTTTCGATTCCGTCACGGGAACAGGGGCGGCTCCTTACGGGTATCCATTGCCGGCTTGGGCGCGAGCCTTTCCGCTTCCTCCACCCAGCCGCCGCCGAGCGCCTTGTACAGATTGATGAGGGCGAAGTATAGCTGGGCTTGCGCCTGCGCGAGCTGGAGCTGCGCCTGGAAGAGGCTGCGCTCTGCATCGAGCACTTCGATGTAGCTCGTGTAGCCGCCCTCGTAGCGCGCCCGCGCGAGCTGCGCGTAGCGCACGAGGGCATCTACCTGCCGCCGCTGCGCAGCAACCTGCTCGCGCGTCTTCGCCTGATCCAGGAGCGAATTGTCGACGTCGCCGAACGCCGTCTGGATCGCCTGCTGGTAGGAATAGAGCGCCTGCCTCTGTTGCGCCTCCGAGACGAGGAGCTGGCTCATGAGCGTCCCGCCGGTGAAGATGGGCTGGTTGAGCGCCGCGGCGTAGCTCCAGGTGCGCGCGGCGCCGGAAAAGAGGTTCGAGAGCCCCGCGCTGGCGGTGCCGAGCACGCCGGTGAGCGAAATCGAGGGATAGAAGGCGGCTTTCGCGACCCCGATGCGCGCGTTGGCCGCTATCAGCTGTTGCTCCGCCTGGCGGATGTCGGGACGACGCTCGAGCAGCTCCGACGGAAGCCCCGCCGGGATCGCCGGCAGGGCCAGCGTCTCGAGCGTGCGGCCGCGCACAATGGCCCCCGGATTGCGTCCAAGCACCACGGAAAGGTCGTTCTCCTGCTGCCCGATCTGCTTCTCGAGGGCGGGCACGGTTGCCAGCGCCGTCTCGTACTCGGAGCGCACCTGCTGCAGCTCCATCTCCGAGACCACGCCGCCCTTGAAGCGCAGGTCGAAGATGCGCACCGACTCGGCGCGCGTCGCCACGGTGCGCTGCGAGATGTCGAGTTGCCGGTCGAGATTGAGCAGATTCACGTAGGCGGTGGCGACCGCTGAGACGAGCGACAGGATCACGGTGCGCCGGCTCTCCTCCACTGCGAGCAGGTCGGCGCGCGCCGCCTCGGTCGCGCGCCTGAGCCTGCCCCACAGGTCGAGCTCGAAGGATATTCCCAGGTTCACCGTGTAGAAGTCGGAGGTGACTTCGGCCGGCGCGGGCAGCGGCGGCGTGCTTACCCGCGAGACGCGCTGGCTGCCGGCCTCGGCGGCGAGAGCCACCTGCGGGAACTGCTGGCCGCGCTGCACGCCGTAGCGGCCGTAGAACTCCTCCACGCGCGCGGCGGCAATGAGCACGTTCTTGTTCTCGGCGAGCGCGATTTCTACGAGGCGGTTCAACTGCTCGTCCTGGAACAGGCCCCACCACGCGGTGTTGGCGGTATCCTGCGCCGCGGCGTCCTCGAAGCGGTACCTCGCCGGCGCCTCGGTCGCGGGGCGCTGGTAGTTCGGGCCGACGACGCAGGCACTCGTAAAGCCAAGCAATGCAACCGCAGATAAACGCAGATAAACGCGGATTAGGCTGGCGGTCGGCATACAGCCACCAGCAGTCAGCCCGGGAGGAGATGCCGATATGGCTGATTTCTTTTCGCCAACAGCAGATTGCCGTCTCTTATCTGCGTTCATCTGCGTATATCTGCGGCTCACGTTCTCAATCGTCCCGCCGTTTCGCGTGCGGCGCGGCCGGCGCGGGAGCCCCTCCCGCCGCCGGCGCCGGGTGTTTGCCGCCGGCGACTTTCTCGGACAGGGATTCGATCACGTAGTAGAACATCGGGATGAAGAACACCGCGATCGCCGTGGCGCCCAGCATGCCGCCGATGACGCCGGTGCCGATCGAGTGCTTGCTGTTGGCGGCGACGCCGACCGAGATCGCAAGCGGCACGCAGCCCAGGATGAAGGCAAGCGAGGTCATCACAATCGGCCTCAGCCGGTCGCGCGCCGCGCTGACGGCCGAGTCGTACACCGACGCGCCCCCGTGGCGGTTCATCACCGCGTACTCGAAGATCAGGATCGCGTTCTTGGCGGCGAGCGCGACCAGCATGGTGAGCCCGATCTGGAAATAAACGTCGTTGTTGAGGCCGCGAAGCAGAATCGCCAGCAGCGCCCCGAACAGGGCAAACGGCACCGCCGTCAGCACGCCGACGGGCAGCGACCACTTCTCGTACTGCGCGGCGAGGATCAGGAAGACCATGATGAGGCCGAACACGAACACCAGCGCCGAGGCGCCTCCGGCTTTCCGCTCCTCGAACGCCTCGCCGCTCCAGGCGAGGCCGAAATCGGGCGGGAGCACCTGCGCCGCGGTCTCCTCCAGCGCGGCAATCGCCTCGCCCGAGCTGCGGCCCGGAGCGGCGGCGGCGGTGAGCTTGACGGCAGGAAAGTTGTTAAACCGTGTAACCAGATCGGGACCCGTCACGTAGCCAGTAGTGACCACCGACCGCAGCGGCACCATGTTGCCGTGCTTGCTGCGCACGTAGACCTGGGAGAGGTCCTCAGGCTTCAAGCGGTACGAAGGCTCCGCCTGTACGATCACCTGGAAGAGGCGGCTGAACTTGGTGAACTGCGACACGTAGAGCGACCCGAACATGGTCTGCATGGCTGTGTACACATCCTCCACCGGAACGCCCAGCGTCTCCGCCTTTTCGCGGTCCACGTCCACGCGCAATTGCTGCGAGGCTGCGTTGAAGGTGGAAGTGACCTGGCCCAGCTCCGGCCGCGCCCGTGCCTTTTTCAGGAATTCCTGTACGGTCTGCGCGATCTGTGCGCTGCTTGCCTCCCCTTTGCTCTGGACATACAGCTCCATGCCGCCGGTCGTGCCGAGGCCGGGTATGGACGGCGGGTTGACCGGCAGGATGATGCCTTCGCGGACCTGCGAAAAGGTCTTGAAGGCATCGAGGATCACGGCGCGCGAATTCTGCGTCCGGATGTTGTCCGACGAATAGCGCTCGGGAAAATCCTTGAGCCCGACGAAGAATACCGCGGCGTTGCTCTTCGACTGCCCGTCGAGCAGGCTGTACCCGTCCACCACCACCACGGCTTCCGCCGCCGGGCTCTTCACGAAGTAATCGGTTGCGTGGCGGCTCACCGCGCCGGTGCGGTCCAGTCCCGCGGCGTCCGGCATGATCACCGCGCCCAGCAGGTAGCCCTGGTCCTCGGGAGGCAGGAACGAGCTGGGAATATGCTTCATCATCCAGCCGGCGATCGCGAGCATGCCGGCAAAGAGCAACAGGGCGATGACCGCCCGCTTGATCACGACGCGCACGGCTCCGATGTAGCCCTCCGTCATGCGGCTGAAGGCCGTGTCGAACCATTTGAAGAAACCGCGCTTCTCGCCATGGCCGGGCTTCAACAGCAGCGCCGCGAGCGCCGGAGAGAGCGTCAGCGCGACTATGCCCGACAGCACGACCGAAATGGCGATCGTGATCGCGAACTGCTTGTAGAGCTGGCCGGTGATGCCGGGAACGAACGCCACGGGGATGAACACGGCGCACAGGACCAGCACGATCGCGACGAGCGCGCCGCCGACCTCGTCCATCGCCTTCTTGGCGGCGTCCTTGGGCGAAAGGCCCAGCTTCACCATGTTGTGCTCGACCGCCTCGATCACCACGATGGCGTCGTCCACCACGATGCCGATCGCGAGCACCATCCCGAAGAGGGTCAGCATGTTGATCGAGAAGCCGAGCGCCGTCATGCCGATCGCGGTGCCGATGATGGAGATCGGCACCGCGAGGATGGGGATCAGGGTCGCGCGCAGGCTCTGCAGGAACAGGAACACCACCAGCACCACGAGCACCAGGGCCTCGAAGAACGTGTGCACGACCGTCTCGATCGAGGCCCGCGTGAACGCCGTGGTGTCCATCGCGATCTTGTACTCGATGCCCGCCGGGAACGACTTCTTCAGCTCCGCAAGCGTCTCGCGCACGGCCTTGGAGACTTCGAGCGCGTTGGCGCCCGGCTGCTGGTAGACCGCGAGGGTCGTCGCCGGCTTGCCTCGGAAGTAGCCGCGTATCGAATAGTCCTTCTGCCCGAGCTCGGCGCTGCCCACGTCCTTCAGCCGCACGATGGCGGCGCCGCCGCTCGCGGCGCGGATGATGATGTTCTCGAACTCCTGCGGCTCGGTGAGCCGGCCCCGGGTGGTGACGGCGAACGACTGCTCCACCGGCCTGCCGGTCGGGGACTGGCCGATGCTGCCGACGGCGAACTGCTGGTTCTGGTTCGCCACCGCCTGCTGCACGTCAGTCGCGGTCACGCCCAGTGCCGCCATGCGGTCGGGCTTCAACCAGATGCGCATCGCGTAGTCGGGCGTGCCGAAGATCGAGGCCTGGCCGGCGCCCGGTATGCGCTTGATCGCGTCGAGCACGTAGATGCTCGCGTAGTTGGCGACGTAGGTCGGGCTGTAGCGCTCGTCCGGCGAGTAGATCGAGATGATCATCATGAACGCCGAGGACTTCTTCTGCACCGAGACGCCCTGCGCCTGCACCGAGCTGGGCAGCTGCGGCAGCGCCAGGCTCACGCGGTTCTGGACGTCCACCTGCGCGAGCGAAGGATCGGTGCCGATCTCGAAGAAAGCCGTCATAGTCATCAGCCCGGCCGAGGAGCTCGTCGAAGACATGTAGATCAGGCGGTCGGCGCCGTTCACCTGCTGCTCGATCGGCGCGGCGACGTTCTGCGCGACAACGTCGGCGGAAGCGCCCGGGTAGGTGGCGGAAACCGAGATCTGGACCGGCGTGATGTCGGGGTACTGCGCGACTGGAAGGTTGAACATCGCCACCGCCCCGGCAAGCGTGATGACGATGGAAATGACCGAGGCGAAGATCGGCCGGTCGATGCAGAAATGGGAGATGTTCATCTCACGGGCGCCTGCAAGCTGCAATCGCAGGTGAACACCGATGAACGCCAGGAAGGGCCAGCCATTAGCTCCGCGCCACCGTCAACCATCCGCCGGATACAAGGCTCGTTTCCGGTTGACCGCCTAAACCTGCACGCTGACTGACAGCATCTGCGTTTATCTGCGTTTATCTGCGGCTCCATGCGTTCTAACCGCCTGCCACGATCTCGACCCGGCGCGCCTCGTCGTCGGTGCCGCTGCCCGTGACACTGCCCGGCCGTTTCAGCACGATGCGCTCCGCCGCAACGCCGCCGGCGACGAGCGCGTCGCGCACCGTCCGTGCGCGCTCCAGCGCGATCCTGCGATTCCCTCCGGCGGTGCCCTTGCCGTCGGCGTAGCCGGTCACCTCGATCGCGGCCTGCGAGCCCTTGAGCGCGCTCGCAACGTCCGCGATGGTTTGCTTTCCTGCATCATCGAGGGCCGCAGAGCGGTACGCGAAATGCACTCTCGCAGGCAATGCGTTGCCCGGGGTTTGCGTATCCGTCCGCCCTCCGGTCGGCGCCGGTGACGGCGCCGGCTTCGGACCGCGCCTCGATTCGGGCGCCGTGTCGGGCTGCCCCTTCCTCGCGGATGCGGCCTTCTCGACTGCGGTCGGCTCGGCAGTACTCCTGGCGGCGGGCGACGACGCCGCTTCCGGAGCTTTGTACTGCGTCACTTTTAACGGGGCGCCCGGTGAAACCCGGATCGCTCCGTCCACCACTACCTGCTCGCCGACCTGCAATCCCTCGTTGATCACCCAGTCGTCGCCGATCCACTGGCCGACCACGACTGCGCGCTGTTCCGCCTTGCCGTCCTTGCCCACCACCCACGCGAAATGCGACTTCGCCCCCTGCTGAACCGCGCGCTGCGGCACCAGGATCGCGTTGGGTCGCGTGACGCCGAGCACGTGCACGCGCACGAATTGTCCGGGCCGCAGAATCCCCACGGGGTTCGCCAGCGTCGCGCGCACCAGGAACGTGCCGGTTTCCTTCGAGAACGAAGGATCGGCGAAGCTGATCCTGCCGCGGTTCGGGAACACGCTGCCGTCGCCCAGCACCACCTCGACCTCGAAACGCTGGTCGGGCGGGATCTTCAGCTGTCCCTTGCCCACCTCGTCCCGGAAACGCAGCTGCTCGTTCTCGGAGATCGAGAAGTTGACCCAGATCGGATCGAGCTGCGCGACGGTAGTGAGGAGGTTGTTGGCGGCGCTGACGTAGGCGCCCTCCTGGAGCTTGGCGAAGCTCGACAGCCCGGTGAGCGGCGAGACGATCGTGGTGTACGAGAGATTCAACTCCGCCTGGCGCACCGCACCCTCGGCGGTCAGCACTGCCGCTCGGGCGGACTTCTCGTTTCCCACGGCATCGTCGAGATCCTTCTTCGACACCGCGTTTTGCTCCGCGAGCGGCTTCACGCGCGCGAGGTTCGCTTCGCCTACCTGCAAGCGGGCCTGCTGCTGGGCCAGCTCGCCGCGGGCCTGCTGCAGCGACGCCTGGAACGGCTTCTGATCCATGACGAAGAGCGTCTCGCCCGCCTTGACCAGATTACCCTCCGTGTAGGTGCGCTTTTCCAGGAAGCCGTCGACGCGGGCGCGGATCTCCACTTCCCGGGAGCTTTGCGTCTGGCCGACGAACTCGTATACGACCGGCGTGTCCCGCGGCTGGATGGTCAGTACTGTAACGTCGGCCGCCTGCGGCGGCGGGGGCGGCGCCTGTTTCGAGCAGCCGGCGGCAAGCAGCACGCCCGAGAGCAACGAGGCGAATACCAGACTACGGGGAAATACCTGCATGAAGCTGCGTCGCATGGTTGCTCCCCATCGCTGTGTTCCAGGTCGGTGCCGCGGCCGCGATGTATCCGAGGGCTGCCGCAACTCGGTATCATACTTGCTGTATTTCTCCCCCTAAAGCGCATTGAACCAAAGGACAATATCGGTCGACTGCGAACGCAGGTTTCGGCGAGCAGAATCTTGCGCGCCGGGGGCGCCCTCTTGCTCGGGGCTTACTGGCCGCCGGCGCCCGGGGCGCGCGCCTGGCCGGCCGGGCGTGCGTCGAAGCCCCCGCCCAAGGCAAGATACAGGTTGACGCGCTGCACGAGCTGCTCGGCCTGCACGCGGAGCAGCGTGGTGCGGGCCGCGTAAAGCGCGAGCTGACGCTCCTGTACGCCGCGCAGATCTCCCGAGCCGACGCGGAAGCGCGTGTTCGCGAGCTCCAGCGCGCGCTCGTTCTCCGCGACGGCGCGAACCAGGATCGGCGCGCGCTCTTCGAGCGTGAACTCGGACGAGAGCGCGTTTTCCACTTCGCCGAAAGCGCGCGCTCCGATGCGTCCGTACTCGGCGACCGCCATCTTCTGCTCCGCGGTGCGGATCTCGACCTGCGACTGGAGCGCGCCGCCGGTAAAGAGCGGCCACAGGAGGCTCGCGCCCAGGCCGATCACCGGGTTACTGGTGTTCTTCAGCACGAAGAGCTCGCTGGATATGCTGGTCGCGCTGGCCGTCAGCGAGATCTGCGGCAGGCGCGCGGTCTTGGCTTCCTCGACGCGGTGGAACGCCGCAGCGACCCTGCGCTCGGCCGCCACCACGTCGGGCCGGCGCTCGAGCAGCTCCGAGGGCATGCCCACGGGAACCGGCGCGGGTTTCGAAGCGAGCTGAGCGGGCACTTCCGCCGCCGTGGCGGGGTATCTCCCGGCCAGCGCCTCCAGCGCCCGCAGCGCTTGCTGGTAGGCGAGATCGAGCTGGTGCACCGCGTCGAGGTAGCTCTGCACGCTCGCCTGCGCGAGCGCCACGTCGTACGCATCGCCTTTCCCGATCCGCTCCCGGTCCCGGGCAAGGCTGGCAAGTTGTTGCGCGGCCGCGACCATGCTCTCCGCGAGAGCTTTCTGCAGCCGCGCCTCGGTCGCGAGAAACCAGCTCTTGGTTACGAGGGCGGCGATGGACTGCTGCGCGTACTCCGCGTCGAGCTCGACCGACGCGTACTCGAGCCGGGCGGCCTCGCGCCCCGAGCGCACGCGTCCCCAGAGGTCGAGCTCCCAGCTCGCGAACACCCCGACGCCCTCGAGGCCGCTCGAGTCGCCGCTCATTTTCCCCCCGCCGCGCGCCAGGAGATTGACCTGCGGATAGAGCTTCGCTCCCGCCTGCGTCGCATAGGCCGCGGCCCGCTCGATGCGCGCCGCGGCCAGGCGCAGGTCGGGATTGAATTCGAGCGCCTCGCGCACGAAAGCCTCGAGCGCGGGATCCTTGAACCCCGCCAGCCAGCTGTCCGCCACCGCTCCCTGGGCGCCGCCTTTTGCCACCCACGCCGCCGGAGTCTTCAGGTTGGGCAGCGCCTGCGCCTGCACGTCCTCCTGTTTGGGTGGTGTGAGCAACGCGCAGCCGTTCACGAGCGCGGCGGCGACGGCGGCGAGAAGAGCAAGCGAGCGCATGAACTCCATCTAGTGCAGCTTCAGGATCAGGTAGTTGACGTACGAACCCACGCGGAGGATCACCTTGCGGATGATGTGGATCATCTCGAGGCGCTGCGTGTAGATCGCAGCGTGCCCCGACGCGCCGGCCGCGAGGAACAGGTCCTTGTCGCGCTCTTCGATGTCGAACTTGACGGCGTAGCGCCCGGGCGGTTGCGTCAGCACCCCGATCATGGGCACGGTGCCGCTCGGCGGAAGCTGGCCCAGCCCCTGGGCCCATATGACCGAGTCGACTTTGGCCTTGATGACGCGCCCCGGGTAGGTATTCAGCGCAAATTCGGCTTCATCGCCCGGCCGCACCTGGTGCAGCTCGTTCTGGTTGTAGAGCGCCACCACCTGCCCCGTCGCTTCGACCAAGGTCATCACGGCATTGAAGGGCAGCCCGGCCACGAATCCGCCGGGGCGCAACTGCAGGTTCACGACGAAGCAGTCGCAAGGCGACCGCGTGACTGTCTGATCGAGCTCCCAGCGCGCGTTTTCCAGCTTGGCGCGGATCTGCGCCACCTGGGCGAATTCCTGGGTTTTCCCCACCTTCGCGCCGAGCTTCTGGACGGTCTGCCGCTCGTTCGCGAGCGCTTGGACCTCCGCCGCCCGCGCCTGGACTTCCGCGCTGCGCGCGCTGGCGAGCTGGCCTTCCAGCTCCTTGAGGTTCGCCTCCGCCTGCTCCAGGTCGAACCGGTTGCCTGCGCCCGTCGCGGTGAGCTCGCGATTCTGCTCGACGCGCTTGCGGGCCAGCTCGAGCTTCGCGTTCACCTCCCCGATCCGCGCCGTCGCCTGCGTGATGGCGCCGCGCGCCTCGTCGATCTTGCCCTTTGCACCCTTCAGCGACTCTTCCAGCTCCTTCTGGCCCGCCACGGAGGTCGAGAGCTGCGCCTCGAGATTGTTGACTTCCAGCTGATAGGGAGTCGGATCGAGCTTGAAGAGGATCTCGCCCTTCTTCACCAGGCGGTTCCCCTCCTCGACCGGGACCTCGATGACGCGCCCGCGCACCTGCGACACGATGGGGACCGTGTACTTGAAGACGCGGAGGTCGGCTGACGAGGGAGCGAAGATGTTGAGCAGCAGTATCAGCGCGGTCAGGGCGATGATCGGGATGATCGCGACGGTGGTCTGGCTGACGATGTTCCACGGCAGCCACTTCAGCTTGATGAAGATCAGCCAGACGAAGAACGAGTAGATGCCGAGTAGCAGGACTTCCATTACGCCGCGCTCCCTTTCGCCTCCGCCGGCGCGCCGCCCGCAAGCACCGAGGCGAGCACGTCGCGGGTGCGCGCCAGCTCGAGCGGCAGGACCCGCTTTTCCGCCATGGCGTCCAGCTCGCGCTTGAGGTTTGTCATCTCCTCGTGCGAAAGCTTGCCCGCCCTGGCTGCCTCGGCCTTCTCGTGGTAGTAGTCGTCGTGCTTGTCCGTCCCGTACGCCACCCGGTACGCGATCGGGCGGGTATAGGCCAGTATCCAGGCGAACGGCCACAGCATGCCGCCGAAGACCAGCGAGAGCAGGCACAACACGTTGATGGCGGCCTTCTGCGGGTGCTGTTTCTTCTCGGCGATCTTTTCGGGCAGGATGTGAACCAGCCAGAACGCGACGATAGCGACGATCGGCACGAGGACGATCACGATCAGCGCGAGCCAATCCGCCGCCGTGTCGAGCGCCTCGCCCGAAAGGAAGGAGGCGCGGGCGGAAGCCGGGGCGAGCGCCAGCGCCGCCACAGCCCAGGATATCCGCCTACGGTCATGTGCAGTACGATCCATCATCCACGTCCTTGTGTGGTACGGTGTGTGGGTTCCCGGGGTTGGGAAAGATGATACGCGACGCCTGCACGCACTCCATCCCCCGCCCCGTCGCGCGCAATATATTGGCGTATTTGCCTGCCAAGACGCATTGGACCAAAGGTCCATACCCTTCCGCAAGTTCCGGGGGCATTTTTTTGACCGCTATACGCCTCGTTCAGCCATCGCGCCGATGCTACACTGGCTCGTACGGGTCCACGCGATGAGCGCAAACTGATCGGACTTATCGTGTCTGCGTGGACCTGGCTCATTCCTGCGCTTTCCTTCGCGCTGCTGCTCGGCGGGCTGGCGGCGGGGGTGGGTCCGCTGCTGGCGGTCCTTTTTGCCGCTGCCCTGATCGGCGCGGTGATCGCGGCAGTTCACCACGCTGAAGTCGTGGCCCATCGGGTGGGAGAGCCCTTCGGGACGCTGGTGCTCGCGGTGGCCGTGACCGTAATCGAAGTCTCGCTGATACTCTCGATGATGATGGGCGGCGGCGCCGAGAGCGCTGTTCTGCCGCGCGATACGATCTACGCGGCGGTGATGATCATCTGCAACGGCGTCGTGGGCGCATGCGTCCTCGTAGGCGGCCTCGTGCATCGCGAGCAAACCTTCCGCGTGGAAGGATCCGGAGCGGGGCTCGCGGCGCTGATCGCCGTGTCGACGCTCTCGCTGGTACTCCCGCAGTTCACCATTACCACACCCGAGGGCACGTACAGCACGTCGCAGCTTGTGTTCGCAGCCATAACCTCGGTTGCGCTGTGGGCGGTCTTCGTCTTCGTTCAGACCGTACGCCATCGCGACTACTTCCTTCCCGCTGCCGACGCATCGGACGCCGACGCGCACGCCCAGCCGCCGACGAGCCGGGAAGCGTGGGCGAGCTTCGGACTGCTGCTGCTGTCCCTCGTGTCGGTCGTGGGACTCGCCAAGATCCTCTCGCCCTCGATCGAGCGCGCGGTCGCTGCGGCAGGCGCACCCAAGGCCGTGCTCGGGATCGTGATCGCCATGCTCGTGCTGATGCCCGAAACATGGGCTGCCGTGCGGGCGGCACGGGCGAACCGCCTTCAAACCAGCATGAATCTTGCAATCGGCTCGGCGCTGGCGAGCATCGGCCTGACCATCCCCGTCGTAGCCGCGGCGGCGATCGCTTTCGACTTGCGGCTGGTCCTGGGTCTGGAGCCCAAGGACCTGGTGATGCTCGCGGTTACTTTCCTGGTCAGCGCCGTCACCCTGGGGACCGGCCGCACCCACATCATGCAAGGCGCCGTGCACCTCGTGCTCTTCGCGACGTTTCTCTTTCTTGCATTCGTGCCCTAGCTAGCTATCGCGCCTGAGCGAGATTCCCCGATGAGCTCCGGTCCGCTCCATTCTCCAGTCGTCGCGGGAAGACGCTCGATGCGCCGGCTCGCAACCAGTATTCTCTTCCTGGCGGGGGCCTGCTCGTCCGGTCATCCGGCTTCGCCCAAGATCACCTTCGACTTGACGAGGCTGGACGCGGAGGGACTCACCGGCGGGCCCGGCGCGCTGCGCGCCCTGCATTACGAATTCTGCATTCCGGCGGGCGAGCCTCATGCAGCCGAGGTGCGAGGCGTCGATGCCACCGCGCAGTTCATGCCGCGGTCCCGGGGCCGCATCGGCTGCACGACGGAGCAGGTATTGGTCGTCGGCAGCACCCACCAGCCGGGGTATCGGCATGTCCTGGAGCGCCTTGCTGCGCTATCCTATGTCCAGCGGATCGAACAGGCCTACTTCGAGTGAGCTCGATGTTGTCTCAGAACCTAATCACCAACTACGGAGGTGCCATCATGGATGCTCGTTTGACCAGATTTCTCCTCGCGCTGCTCATTGCCCTGCCGTTCGCACCGGCGCTCGCCGACGAATACGCCGACACGATCAAGGTCTTCCGCAACGCAGGCCAGAGCGGCAAATACTTCGGCAACAGCTACGGCTATGCGGTGTTCCCCACCATCGGCAAGGGCGGCGTAGTGGTCGGGGGCGCGCACGGCTCGGGACGCGTGTACGCGAAGGGCGCGCACGTCGGCGACACCTCCATGACGCAGGTCACCGTCGGCCTGCAGCTCGGCGGCCAGGCCTACAGCGAGATCGTATTCTTCCAGGACCAGAAGAGCTTCGACCTGTTCACGAGCGGCAATTTCGAGTTCGGCGCTCAGGCGACCGCAGTCGCCATCACGGCGGGCGCGTCGGCGCAGGCGACCACGGGAGGATCGGGGGCGGGCGCGAGTGGCACTCAAAAACACGCCGTGACCGCCGGCGGCTATCAGAACGGCATGGCCGTCTTCACGGTGGCGAAAGGCGGGCTGATGTACGAGGCGAGCATCGGCGGCCAGAAATTCAGCTACAAGCCGATGGCCAAGAAATGATCGCCGGCCACGGCGTCCAACAAAGCCTCGGGGTGCTGTGCCGAATTACAGGGTGGCGAACAGAAATACCGCGTCTATCGCCAGCACGGCCACCACCGAGCGCAGAAACGCGCGCGCGGGCACGCGCGGGACCTCCGTCGCGCGCGCAACGGCGCCCAACCCGGTCGCGCAAGCGATCGCCGCGATGAAGAAGCCGAAAAAAAGCGACTTCACGACGCCCAGCAACAGCTTGCCGAGCGATACGTTTTCCGCGAATCTGTGCAGCTCGTCCGCCAGCGCCACGTCCAGCATCAGGGAGGACACCGCAAAGCCGCCGATCACCGCGATCAGCTGGGAGTAGAAGCAGCAGCCCATGGTAGCGAGGGTGACCGCGGCGATACGCGGCACGATCAGGTAGTCGTGCACGGGAATGCGCATGCCGCGCAGCGCCTCGATCTCCCCGGAGCAGCGCATGAGGGCGAGCTCGGTGCTGATCGCGGTGGCGCTGCGTCCGATCACGATCAGTGCCGCTGCGAGCGGCGCAATGCGGCGCGCGAGAACCACCTCCACCAGATCGAACAGGCTCTGATCGGCGCCGAGTACGTTGGTGATCTGCGCCACGAATACTGCGCCCACCACCAGCGCCACCCCCGACAGCAGGCGCAGCGACATGACTGCGGTAAAGTAGATCTGGCGCAGGAAAACGAGCCGCACCATCGGATTGGCGAGCACGTGCAGCCGCGTCAGGCTGTCCCCTACCAGCGTCGCGTAGAACTTGAGGCGTTCGACCACGCCGTCCACGTTGTCTACTGCCCCTGCTCCGCCTCACGCAGCAGCGCGCGAGCCGCCACGGCGGGTGCGGCGAGCCGCGCCCCTTCCGCAATTTCCATCGCGCGCCGCGCGTAGGTCCGCGCGGCGTCGCGGTTGCCGGAATCGAGCTCCAGCCGAGCGAGACCGAGCAGATCGAGCACGATGCGCTCCGGCGCCTCGATGCGCCGGTCGATCCGGAGGGCGGCAAGCCAGTTGCTGCGCGATTCTTCCTGGAGCCCGGCTCTCGCCGCCACCGCGGCGAGGGTACGCCGGGCGCCCGCCTCCTCGCGCTCGTCTTTGCCGCGCACGGCGGCGGCCAGCGCCTCCCGCGCGCGGGATTCCGCCGCGGCGACATCGTTTTCCTGCAGGAAAATCGCGGCCTGCACGTTGAGCAGAGACGGCCGCCACGTGCACTCCGCGCCCGTGCAATGCTGCTCCGCGCTAGCGGCCCGCTGCGCGGCTTCCGCGGGCCGCCTCGATTGCAGCTCGATCAAGGCCAAGCGCGCTTCGGCGCGGCCGACGAACGCGCCGGCCAATGGCGGATCGTGTCCGATAACCTCCAGAAGCCGGCCTCGAGCCGCGGCAAACTCCCCGGAGCGATGCAGCAGCGCCGCCATGTTCAGCAGGTTGACCCCCATGGCCTCGCTGTCTTCCACGGCGCGCGCCTGGTTGTAGGCGCTTTCGTAATAGCTAAACGCGCGCGCATATTCGCCGCGCAGCACGGCGTCCGTTCCGCGCTGATGCGTGCGGGCCTGCTGATCGTGGTGGTATTCGGCTTCCGATTGCGGTCCCGATCCTGCGCACCCGGCGAGCACGAGCAGCGCGACAGCCGCAAGCCGGTGACCGCGCATCACCGTCCGCATCGCTGCACTTCTATCGCGGCGCCGCGTTGCCGCCGGTGAGCTGGTCGGCGCCGTCAGCGCTATCCAGCTCGATCAATTTCTGTTCCGGCCGCGGCAGCATGCTGCTGACCGGCCACGAGCGCCGGATCCCGCCCATCACCTCGTCCGCGTCGTCCAGCAGCAGCTCTCCGCGCTTCATCAGCCGGGGCATGTCCTCGGCCAGCGCACGGTTCAGGTTTTCGGCGGCGGCGCGGGCGTTCTGGATGCCGCGCTGACTGTCCTCTATCATCGCCGGCAGCGCTTCGTCCATCCGCAGCAGCAGGCCGTCGGCGCGCGCCACGCTGCGTTGCGCATCGCTCAGCAGGGAATCCGCCCGCGACAGAGTACGGCGCGCGTCGCCGAGCACCGGGTCGATGCGGGCCGGCAGGCCGCGGACGAGACTGGTCCCGTCCGCCGCGAACTGGCGCCAGTCGCGGGCCGTGCCGGCCAGCTCGGCCACGGTTTCGTCGATGCGGCGGAGCGCTTTCTGCAGGTTGCCGTCCTCGCGCCCCAGCTGGGCGGCAACGTTGCGGATCTCATCGAGGACCGGTCCGACGCGGTCGACGAGCCCGGTGACCACCGCGTTGTAATCCTGTTCACGCTCGTACGTGAGCGTGTTGCCGGTCTGCACCGGTCCCGCATCGCCTTGTCCGGGAACCAGCTCCAGCACGTAGGTTCCCAGCAGGCTCTCCTTGGTGAGCCGGATGAGCGAGTCCTTGCCGAGGGAATCGCGGTAGTGCCGGTCGATGACCACCTTGCCCTTGACGCGCAGTTCCCCGACCACGGACAGCTCGTCCAGCGACCCAACCTTGAAGCCGACCAGCTTGACGGCCATGCCCCGGTTGAGCCCGGTAGCCGTGGGCGCGTAGAAATAGAGATCGATGGTCGGTGTGAACCAGCGCTGTACATACGCGAACGCGAGGATCGAGCCGGCGATGCCGAGCGCCGCGAGCCAGAGAAAAGCGCGCGAAGCGAGCGACATCCGGCTGCCGAGCTTCCTCTCGATCTCGTCCTGCAGCCTCATGTCGGAACCAATCCGGAGCGTGAGTCGAGCCGCCGATGAACGCCGCCAAACGCGGATCGAGGCCGGGCGTCGACACCGGCCGCGATACTGCGTTCACTGGCGTCGATGTGCGATTCCATGCCCTTCAGCGTTTTATACAGGTTCGGCTACGCCGCGTCGACCCGGACGCACGACGTTATTTCCGGATGCGCCATCCCCGCGATCTCGAGGAACACCACGGTACCCTTCGCCACGACCCGCCGGTAGTAGGCGGGGAATTGCGCTACCCGCTCCACATCGCCCGGAGCCAATCCCTCGAATATCCTCTCGCAAAGCAGCGCCGCCGGACGCATCAGCAGCGCGCGCAGCAGGCAGACCAGCCGCTGCTCGTAGCCGTCGAGATCGGACACGGAGCGTTCGCACAGCGCATCGGCCTGCTCGCGGCCCATCGCGCACGCCTCGAAGGCGTCGTAGACCGCTGCTGCGAGATCCTCGCCACCGATGCGCCCGTGATAGACCGCCGGCAGCACGATGTTTTCCAGCACCGACGTGGCCGAAAGCAGCCCGCCAAAACCGGGGACGCGCTCGACCGCGGGACAGCGCATCGCTTCGTGCGCCAGGCGCGTGAAAGTTGCCGCATTGCGGGCAACGACGTGCCAGGTACCGCCGCTTGCCGCAGCGATGCGCAATGGCGAGCCGTCCGCGGCGCAATGCAACTCGATGGCGTCCGCCGCAGCCGCTTCATCCTCAGCCGGGGCCGCGATGCTGATGGTGTGGGTGGCCATCGGGTCATTATGCGGCGATTGACTGCGGCGGTACCTCTCCCCTCACCAAAGGACAATACGGTCGGGCTTTGGAACGCGCCTGGCGCACGTTTCTCCGTGGCCGATGCGCTGGCGCTATCATCCCTCATTGCCGGCCTTGGGCGCCGGCGCCCGGTACCAGTCCTTTTTCGCGACCACGTGCGGCTCGGCTGGATCACCCATGTAGTGCGGCGACATGATCTGCACGCCGTGCTCGTTGAAGACATCCTGGATATTTTCGTGCAGCCGGTTGAGCACGTCGATCCGCTGCGTCGGCGACTCCACTGCGGAGTAGGCAATCAGGCGGTATTCGACATAGAAGTCCGAGAGGGCCGTCTGTCTTACCGTCGGCGCCGGCGTGGCCACGATGTCCGCGGTGCGGTGCGCCGCTTCTTCCAGCATGGCGTGCACCTGCCGCCATGGCGCGGAATAGCCGATCGTG